>CAZXKG010000099.1:0-9964 GCA_964641695.1 uncultured Conexibacter sp. | reverse complement strand
CTCAAGTTCAACCCGCTGCCGGAGATCGTCGCCGGCCAGCGGATCGTCGTCGTCGACGACTCGATCGTGCGCGGCAACACGACCCGGCAGATCGTCGGCATGCTGCGCGACGCAGGCGCCGCCGAGGTCCACCTGCGGATCTCCGCCCCGCCGATCCGCTTCGCCTGCCACTACGGCGTCGACATGTCGAGCCGTGAGGAGATGGTCGCCCACGAGCGCACCGTCGACGAGATCGCCGACCACCTGGACGCCGACTCGCTCGCCTACGTCTCGCTCGACGGCGTCTACGAGGCGGTCGGCACCCCCGCCGAGGACCACTGCGACGCCTGCTTCACCGGCCGCTACCCGCTGGGCGAGAACGCCAACGGCAAGTTCGCGCTCGAGCAGCTCACGACGGTCCCCGCCGGACCACGCTGACCGCGAAATTGACCGCCGACGGCAGCGACATCTCCGGCATCGGACCGGCGCAGCCCTTCGGCGCGCGCGGGTCGGGCTCCGCGCCTCTGCGCGTGGCGGTCCTCGCCTCCGGCAGCGGCACCAACCTGCAGGCGATCCTCGACCGGCTGCACGGCCGCGGGGCGGTCGAGATCGTCGGCGTCGGCTCCGACAAGGACGAGGCGCGGGCGCTGCGGCGAGCGAGCGATGCCGGCGTCCCGACCGCGGTCTTCCCCCGCGACGCCTACCCCGATCGGACCGCCCGCGACACGGCGATCGGCGACTGGCTCGAGGGGATCGGCTGCGAGCTGCTGGTGCTCGCGGGATACATGCAGCTGCTCTCCGATCCGTTCGTCAGGCGCTTCGCCAACCGGATCGTCAACGTCCATCCGGCGCTGCTGCCGAGCTTCCCCGGGCTGGACGCGATCGGGCAGGCGATCGCGCACGGCGCACGCTGGACGGGGGTCACGGTCCACTTCGTCGACGAGGGCGTGGACACCGGGCCGATCCTCCTGCAACGTCCCGTCGAGCTGACGTACACTCGGCCGGTGAGCGAGGTGATCGAGGAGATCCATGCCGTCGAGCATGAGCTCCTCCCCCGAGCAATCGCGCTGATCGCGGGAGGACGCGTCAGCTTCGACCGAGAGAACCCGCGGCTCGTCCGCATCGAGGAGGACTGAAGAGAGTGAGTGCCGAGACGTCGACGATCGCCGCCAACCCGGCGAACGAAGGCGAGCCACAGCCCGTGCAGATCCGCCGAGCGCTGATCTCCGTCTCCGACAAGAGCGGGGTCGTCGAGTTCGCCCAGGGCCTACAGCGCCTGGGCATCGAGATCGTCTCGACGGGGGGCACCGCGTCGACCCTGGCCGAGGGCGGGATCGACGTGCGCACGGTCGAGGAGCTGACCGGCGCGCCGGAGATCCTCGACGGCCGGGTCAAGACCCTTCATCCGCGCCTGCACGGCTCGCTCCTGGCGGTCCGCGACGATCCCGGGCACGCGCAGACGCTCGAGGACGAGGGGATCGAGTCGATCGACCTGGTCTGCGTGAACCTCTACCCCTTCGAGAAGGCGGCCGCGCGTCCGGAGGCGAGCGACGCCTCGGTGATCGAGAACATCGACGTCGGCGGCCCGGCGATGATCCGCGCCGCGGCCAAGAACCACCGCTACATCGCGGTCGTGGTCAAGCCCGAGAGCTACGACGCGATCATCGGGGAGCTCGAGGAGAGCGGGGGGATGATCTCCCCCGAGACCCGCCACTGGCTCGCGAACGAGGCCTTCGCGGTCACAGCGCGCTACGACGCGCAGATCAGCGGCTGGTTCGGCGAGCGCTACGAGGATTTCCCCACCCACCAGACGATCTCGATCGAGAAGTTCGCCGACCTCTCCTACGGGGAGAACCCGCACCAGCAGGCCGCCTTCTACACGCTGGTCGGCTCGCAGACGCACGTCCTCAGCCGAGTCGCCAAGCATCACGGCAAGGACCTCTCCTTCAACAACGTGCTCGATCTCGATTCCGCACGACGTCTCCTCGGCGATCTCGAGGGCCCAGCCTGCGTGATCGTCAAGCACAACAACCCGTGTGGAGCGGCTGAGGGAGAGAGCGGGCTGGATGCCTACGAGAGGGCCCTCTCGTGCGATCCGGTCTCCGCCTACGGCGGCGTGATCGCGGTCAACAGGCCGGTCGACGGCGAGTTCGCCGCGCGCCTGCACGAGAACTTCATCGAGGTGCTGATCGCCCCCGGCTACAGCGAGGACGCGCTCGAGATCCTCCAGCAGAAGCCTTCGATCAGGATCCTCGAGGACGAGGAGGAGCGCAGCTCCGACGACACCCTCGACGTCAAGCGCGTCCACGGCGGCGTCCTGGTCCAGGAGCTCGACAACGTCACCCACGATCGCGAAGGGATGACCGTGCAGAGCGGCGGCGAGCCGAGCGAGGCGCAGTGGCGCGACATCGCCTTCGCCTGGAAGGTCTGCAAGCACGTCCGCTCGAACGCGATCGTCTTCGTCAAGGACGGGCAGACGGTCGGGATCGGAGCCGGGCAGATGAGCCGCGTCGACTCGGTGCGGATCGCGATCGACAAGTGCCGCGACGCCTTCGGCCTCGACGCCGACGGCGCCGCGGGGAGACTCGCCGACAGCGTCGTCGCCAGCGATGCCTTCCTCCCCTTCGCCGACGGGCCCCAGGCCGCGATCGAGGCGGGCGCGAAGATCGTCGTCCAGCCCGGCGGGTCGAAGCGGGACGCCGAGGTGATCGAGGCCTGCGAGCAGGCGGGCGTGGCGATGATCTTCACCGGGCGCCGGCACTTCCGCCACTAGGCACCAGGCGGGAGGCGCGCGACCCGGTGGCTCGGCGGCGGCGTAATCGGGCGAACGGGTCCGGGCGGGGATCTGGGTCTCCGCCGGCGGTCGAGGTCGAGGTCCTGCGCGTCTTCTGCGGGCCGGACGGAGGCCACGGCAACCCGCTGGGTGTGGTGTTCGAGGGCGGCGCCGTGCCCGCCGACGACCGCCAGGCGCTCGCTGCCCACCTCGGCTACTCGGAGACGGTGTTCGTCGACGACCCGGCACGCGGACGGATGGCGATCTACACGCCGGCGGTCGAGTACCCGTTCGCCGGGCATCCGACGGTCGGGACGGCCTGGCTGCTCGCCCAGCGCGGGTTTGAGGTGGGCGTGCTGCGACCGCCCGCCGGGGAGGTTCCGACTCGGGTAGAGGGCGATCGGGCGTATGTGCAGGCACGAGTGGAGTGGGCTCCCGAGTTCGAGCTCGTCCAGTTGGACGACCCGGCCGAGGTCGACGCTCACCCCGGCATCGACGAGGGCGACGTCTACGTCTGGGCCTGGCTCGACGAGGATCGCGGCCTGATCCGAGCCCGCTGCTTCGCCCCCGCCGTGGGGATCGCCGAGGACGAAGCGACCGGCTCCTCGGTCCTCCGCCTGTCGGCCGAGCTGGGACGCACGATCGAGGTCCGCCAGGGCGAGGGCTCGGTGATCGAGGCCACGCCGCTGGAGGACGGCTGGGTCGAGATCGGCGGACGGGTGGCGCTCGCGTGAGCCGCCGCCCCGCTGCACGGCCCGGCCCACGGCTGAGCCGTTCCGACGCCTGTTCTACCGTCCCCACATGGCGATGACCAGATACGTGGCCCTGCTTCGGGGGATCAACGTCGGCGGCAAGAACCTGATCTCGATGGCGGATCTGCGGGCGGCGTTCGAGGACGAGGGGTTCGACGGGGTCAGCACCTACATCCAGTCGGGGAACGTCCTGTTCGGGTCCGAGCGGTCGCGGGTGGCGCTCGAGGAGGAGATCGAGGCGATGCTCCAGCGGCGGCTCGGGGTGCCCCTGGTTGTCGTCGTGCGCTCCCACCGGCAGCTCCACAACGTGGTCGAACGGGCACCCGACGGCTTCGGGGCGAGGCCCGACGAGTTCCATTCGGACGCGGTCTTCCTCAAGTCGCCACTGACGAGCAAGCAGGCGATGCGTGTGGTCAGCATCCGCGAGGGGGTCGATCAGGCCTGGCCGGGATCGGGCGTCGTCTACTTCTCCCGCCTCAGCGCCGAGCGGACCAAGAGCCGCATGGGGAAGATCGCCGGCACCCCCGAGTACAAGCGGATGACGATCCGCAACTGGAGAACGACGACGAAGCTGCTGAACCTGCTCGAGGAGGCGCGCGCAACCTCGTAGCCCGAAGGCGAGTGCCCCCTGAGGGACTCGAACCCTCTCCTCGAGATTAAAAGTCTCGCCGTCTAACCAGTTGACCTAAGGGGGCCCCGGCAGTTTCGCATGGGAGCCGAGCACGAGAGGCGGCCTCCTCCCGCTGTCCGCCGATGAACCGGGAAGCCCGGACGCGAAGAGGAGGACTTCCCGGCGGGTATCTGAGCCCGGTCTGGTGTCTGTGACCTCAGACCGGGGCGTTCCAGCGCTGGATCACCCGGTAGTCGTGCTCCCAGCCGAGTCGGCTGAGGGTGGCGGTGCCGAGGCCGAAGAGGCGGCCGTCGGCGGGTGGGAGGCCGAGCCAGCGGGCAGTGAGGATCCGGAGGATGTGCCCGTGGGCGAAGATCGCGACCGTGGCGGCTGAGCCTTCGCCACTGGGCTGGGTTTCTCCCACATCCGGGAGGAAACCGGGGTCAGTGGCAGCGTGGCGGCGCGTCGCGAGCAGATCCTCGATCACCCGGTCGGCGCGGGCGCCCACCTCGGCCGGGGACTCGCCGCCGGGGCAGCCGTCACGCCAGAGCAGCCAACCGGGCCTGCCCTCGTGGATCTCGGCGCTCGTCCGGCCCTCGTAGTCGCCGTAGTCCCACTCGAGCAGGTCGTCGACGAGCTCGGCACGATCGAGAAGACCAGCGAGCTCGCAGGTTCGCCGAGCCCTCCCCAATGGGCTGCAGAGGACACGGTCGAGCTCGATCTCGCCCAGCGGAGCGCGGACCTCGGAAGCCTCCTCCTCCCCTTCCGCCGTCAGCGGGATGTCAGTGCGCCCGGTGTGCCGAAGCGTGCGGCTCCACTCGGTCTCTCCGTGACGAACCAGCCAGGCGACGACATGACCGGGGGGCCTTTGGAGAAGTGAACTCGGTGGCGGAACTGCGGCGGTCATCCAGATGGTCGATTCCACATGACGTGCTTCCGGGGGCGGGTCATCCACAGGTGCGGGGATTTGGGATCAACCATCCAGGTCGGGTATTCCCTCTTCGGGCGTCGATGCCTGCGCGTGCAACCGGCGCGGGATCCGGCCCGCGTGGCGCGCCGCCCGACCCGCCCTGACCGCGTCGCGGATCGCCGCCGCCATCAGCGCCGGGTCCGCCGCGCGGGAGACGGCGCTCGCCACCAGGACCGCGTCGCAACCCAGCTCCATCGCCTGGGCGGCCTCCGACGCCGTCCCGATCCCGGCGTCGAGCACGACGGGAACCGATGCGGCCTCGACGATGATCCGGATGTTGTACGGGTTGCGGATCCCGGCGCCGGAGCCGATCGGCGAGCCGAGCGGCATCACCGCCGCGCAACCGACCGCCTCCAGCCTCCGCGCCAGCACCGGGTCGTCGGTCGTGTACGGCAGCACCGTGAAGCCGTCGTCGACCAGCTGCTCGGCGGCGGCCAACAGCTCGATCGCGTCCGGCAGCAGAGTGCGGTCGTCGCCGATCACCTCGAGCTTGATCAGGTCGGTGTCGAACGCCTCGCGCGCGAGCTTCGCCGTCCGGACCGCGTCGCGCGCCGTGTAACAGCCGGCGGTGTTCGGCAGGACCTCGAGGTCGAGCCGCTCGACGATGTCGAGCAGGGTCCCCTTGGAGGCGGGATCGACCCTCCGCAGGGCGATCGTGACCAGGTCGCATTCGGAGGCGGCAAGCGAGCGCTCCATGTCCTCGTGCGAGCGGAAGCCGCCGGTCCCCATCAGCAGGCGCGACGCGAACGTCCTGTCGCCGATCTCCAGGGGCGCCTGCGCTCCGGCCACGCCCGGCTCCGCCGCTCCGCCGCCGATCGCCGCCACCACCTCGACGGTGGCGCCCTCCTCCAGCACGGTCTCAGCGTGGCGGCTCGCCGGCACGACCTCGCCGTCGACGGCGACCGCGATCCCACGTCGTCCGGGCTCGGCCCCGGCGGCCCTCGCGGCGTCGGCGACCGTCGCGCCCTCGGGCACCTCCGTCGCGTCCCCGTTCAACTCGATCTTCATCTCGGAACCTCGGAACCGTCCGTTGGCAAGAAACCGCTGACTACCGGTGGATTCTTGCCATCGAGGGCACGGTCGCGCCGCGCGGCCGTGCCCTCGAAGCGCCCGGGCCCGAGCGCGGCCACCGCGTCGGCGGTCTCGCGCCCGGCGAGCAGGTCGGCGATCGCGATCCCGGTGGCGGGGGCCAGCAGGATCCCGTTGCGGTAGTGACCGAGCGCCACGAGCATGCCATCCGTCCCCACGGCCCAGCCGATCGAAGGGGCGTTGTCGGGGGAGCCGGGCCGGAGCCCCGCCACGCACTCGACCAGCTCCAGCTCGGCGATCTCGGGGAGGGCCCGGTAGGCCTCCCGCAGAAGCTCATGAACGCCGCCCGCCGTCACCCGGCGGTCGAACCCGCGGTCCTCGACGGTCGCCCCGAGCACGATCTCCGTCGCCTCGCCCCCGGGGCGCTCGGCTCGCGGGACCACGTAGATCCGCTCGGTGACGACGATCCGCTCGCATGGCAGATCACCCCGGCGGGCCCGAAGCCGCACCACCTCTCCCTTCACAGGGCGAACCGGGACGCGCGAGATCTCCGGGAGGACGGCGGAGGCGCGGGCGCCGTTGGCGATCAGGATCCGGCTTGCACGGATCTCGCTCCCGTCCCGCAGGCGAACGCCTACGGCGGCCCCTCCCTCGACCAGCACCTCGACGACCTCGCCATCCACCAAGCGCGATTTCTGCGCGAGGGCCGCGGCACGCAGGGCGTCGAGTAGGACTCGCGGATCGATCTCGGCCTCGCCGGGAGCGACGAAGCCGCCGACCGTGTCGGTCGCGAGGCCGGGCTCGAGCCCACGCAACCCACTGCCAGTCATCCACTCCGATCCAAGCCCCAGCTCCTCGTGCAGGCCATGCACCCGACGCAGCGCCTCCAACTCGTCCCGATCCAGCGCCGCGTGCACGGCCCCGCAGACCCGGTAGGGAACCTCCCGCTCGGAGTCCGCCGCCAGCTCAGCGGCGAAGTCCGGCCACGCCTCCGCCGAGTCCAGTCCCAGCCGCAGCAGGCGCTCCTCCCCCCAGCTCGCCTCGCCCACCGGAGCGATCATCCCCGCCGCGACGGAGCTCGCGCGCTCCGCCGGCCCGGCGTCGACGACGACGACCTCGGCTCCGTCCCGGGCCGCCCGCCAAGCGCAGGAAAGACCGATCACACCGCCCCCGACAACAACCAGATCCGCCCCCGAAAGACTCTCGCTCCCTCTGCCCTGGCTCGACACTCGTCTCGACCTTCCAACTCGGGGAGGAGGGGCGGCACGTCCATCCCTGCGCCGGCATTGCCCGGATCAGGTTCGGACGGTCGGCGGCGCCAGCCACCCTCTCAGCCGGTTGCTTCCGGCTCCCGTTGACCCATCGATCGTAGCGCCGTCGCCCACTCGACCGGTCCGGCGGCGAGAGCGGCCGGGACGACTACGCTTGAGGCGATGGCGACCGGATCCAACCTCCGAACGGCTGCGCTCGACGCGCACCTGTACTTCGTCTGCGAAGGCGGCGAGGATCCCGACGAGCTCGCGACCCTGCTGGAGGCAGCGCTCGAGGGTGGGGTCGATCTGATCCAACTTCGCGACAAGGACGCCGACCGCGCGCGGATCCGCGCGCTCGCCCCCCTTTTCCGCGCCGCCGCCGACCGCCACGGCGTCCCCTTCCTCCTCAACGACGACCCGAAGCTGTCGGTGGAGTGCGATGCCGACGGCGTCCACGTCGGCCAGGACGACGTCTCGGTCGCCGAGGCGCGGGCGATCGTGGGACCGGAGGCGATCGTGGGCCTCTCGACCCACTCGCCCGAGCAGTTCGAGGCTGCCCACGCGCAAACCGGGGACGCCCGTCCCGACTACCTGAGCGTGGGACCGGTCTGGGAGACGCCGACGAAGGAGGGGCGCCCCGCCGCCGGCCTCGACTACGTCCACTTCGCCGCCGAGCGCACGGACGCCGCCAACGGCACCGCGCCGATCCCCTGGTTCGCGATCGGGGGCATCGACCTCGGCAACGTCGACGTCGTCACCGCCGCCGGCGCCAGCCGGATCGTCGTCGTCCGCGCGATCCGCGACTCCGCCGATCCGGCCCGCGCCGCCCGGCGGCTGCGGGACGCGGTGGTCACCGGCGTCACCTCGCACGTCGCCGCGACGGTCGGCGCCGCGACGGAAGAGGCCGGGACGACGACCCTCGACGAGCCAAGCCCGGAACGGCCCGCCGACTTCGGCGGCGCCGCCGGGAAGAAGCCAGCCAGCAAGTCGGAGCTGAAGAACCAGGCGGCACGGGAGGCGCTGATCCCTCTCGCCGCCGGGGAGCGACCCCTCGTCGTCACGATCGGCGCGATCGTCTCGCTGGTGATCGCGGCGAGCATCCTGATCGCCTGGCTGCTCGGCGCCGAGGTCGAGATCGGAACGAGCGGCGTCGAGGAACGACCGAACGCCTTCCAGGTGATCCCGCCGACGATCCTGTTCGCGGTCATGGGGATCGGGATGTGGCGGACCCGCTACTGGGCGGTGCTCGGCTTCCAGGCCGTGATGGCGATCGTGATGATCGGCGCCTTCCTCGCCCTGATCTCCGCCACGTCGGCCTTCCAGGCGATCTCGACGGCGATCGTGCTCGTCGGCGCCGGAGCGCTCTTCTGGTTCATGGTCAAGGCGATGGCTCGGATTCAGATGCCCACTCCACGCGGGGTCGATCCCGACTGAGGCTGGCTGAGCCATCCTCGCCTCCGATCCCCTGATCAGGGGATCGGCTCAAACCGCGGCAAAGCGGCGCTTCAGCACTGATGTAGAGTCGGCCGCATGGCTGAGAACGCTGCCGAAGCAACTGATTCCTACGACGTGATCGTGATCGGCTCGGGACCCGGCGGCTACGTCGCCGCCATCCGAGCCGCCCAAGTCGGACTCCGCACCGCAGTAGTAGAGAAGGACGAGACCGGGGGTCGCTGTCTCAACTACGCCTGCATTCCGGCCAAGACGCTCCTCCGCACAGCGGAGATCTACACCGAGGCCCGCGAGGGCGCCGAGCTCGGGGTGATCGCCGAGAACGTGTCGATCGACTGGGACAAGGTCCACGAGCGTCGCGAGGCCGTACGCAAGACGCTGACCGGAGGCGTCGGCGGCCTGCTCAAGAACAACAAGGTCACCCTGATCAAGGGCGAGGCTTCACTGAACGGAGACAAGAACGTCGTCGTCGACGGCACCGTCCACGAGACCAAGAACGTGATCCTCGCGACCGGGACCGTGGCGCTGCCGATTCCCGGCGTCGAGTTCGGCCCGAGGGTGCTAGACACCTGGGGCGCGTGGTCGCTGCCCGAGCTGCCCAAGAGCATGGCCGTCGTCGGCGCCGGCGCCTCAGGCTCGGAGATCGCTTCCGCCTACTCGCGCTTCGGCGTCGAGGTGAAGCTGATCGAGATGCTCCCCCAGATCCTGCCCGCCGAGGACAAGGACGTCGTCCGCGTCGTCGAGCGCACCTTCAAGAAGCAAGGAATCGAGATCTCGACCGGGACCCCGGTGGAGAACGTCGAGGCCGATGAGGGCTCGGTCAAGTTCACCTACGGCGATCAAAGCGCCGAAGTCGACTACCTGGTGATCGCCGGCGGACGTGGCGCCGACATCGAGGCGCTCGGAGCCGAGGAGGTCGGGCTCTCGCTCAACGACGACGGCAAGTTCGACGTCGATGGCGGCCAGAAGACCTCGGTCGACGGCATCTACGCAATCGGTGACATCGCACCCGGTCCGGCGCTGGCCCACAAGGCTTCCGAGGAGGGGATCGTCGCGGCCGAGACGATCGCCGGCGAGCCAACCCACCCGATCGATCGCGACGCGATCGCCGGAGCGACGTTCTGCCACCCGCAGGTCGCGAGCGTC
>CAZXKG010000098.1:0-9970 GCA_964641695.1 uncultured Conexibacter sp. | reverse complement strand
CGATCCGGCGCAGCTCGTTGATCGAGTGCTGGGTCGGCTTCGTCTTCAGCTCGCCGGCGTGACCCACGTAGGGCACCAGCGTCATGTGCAGGAACATCGCCCGGCGAGGCCCAAGATCGGTGAACAGCTGGCGGATCGCCTCGAGGAAGGGCAGCGACTCGATGTCGCCGACGGTACCGCCGATCTCGGTGATCACGAAGTCGACCGACTGGGCCTCGGCGACGATCAGGATCTTCTGCTTGATCTCGTCGGTGATGTGCGGGATCACCTGCACGGTGCCGCCGAGGTAGTCGCCGCGGCGCTCGCGCGAGATCACCGTGTTGTAGACCGAGCCCGCTGAGACGCTCGAGGCGCGCGAGGTGTTGTGATCGGTGAAGCGCTCGTAGTGGCCGAGGTCGAGATCGGTCTCGGCGCCGTCCTCGGTGACGAAGACCTCACCGTGCTGGAACGGACTCATCGTCCCCGGGTCGACGTTGATGTAGGGGTCGAACTTCTGCAGCTGGACGCGGAAGCCGCGGGCGACGAGCAGCCGGCCGATCGAGGCGGAGGCGATGCCCTTGCCGAGTGCGGAGACGACTCCCCCGGTGACGAAGATGAAGCGGGTCTCCCCGGCTGGCATGCGAACACTCAAACCGGGATCCGAGTCTAGCCCCCGCGGCGACGGAACCGAGGGAGGGCGATCAGCTCGGCGAACGTCAAGTCGCGATTTGCGGGACCTTCGGGCCCGGTCGAACCGTCTACTCCGGCAGGCGGCCCAGGCGGTCGAGCGCTTGCAGCGGTGCGATCCGCTCGATCGTCGCCGAGATCGACCTGAACTCGCCGTAGACGGTGAGCGCGGCGACGACGGCGAGCGCGATCAGCCGCGCCTCGTCGCCCAGTGTGGCGATCAGGGCCACTCCGGCGATCGCACCGGCGAGGTTCGCGCCCGTGTCGCCGAGCATCGCCCTCTCTCGAAGCGTGAGCGCGGCGCCGACGACGAGCGGCCCGACGAAGACGCCGAGCGTCTCGACCGGGGCGAGGGTCCAGGCACCCAGGCAGACTCCGGCGAGCAGCAGCACGGTCACCTTCTCGACCCGCCCCGGCCGCAGGTCGAGGAGGTTGAAGAGGTTCGTCGTCAGCAGCAGCAGCGCCAGGTCGGCCAGGTACCCGGGCCACTGCTGCCCGAGGCCGGTGACCGCGAACGCGGCCAGCCCGAAGGCCCCCGCGGCCTTGATCGCGCCGGTGGAGAGTCGCCCGGAGAGCACGGCCCTGGCGTGACCGCGCCAGCCCCGCGGCGTGTCGACGGCCGCCCCCCGGCCGAGCATGTCGTCGAGAAGGCCAAGCAGGGCCACGCCGATGATGAACGCCGCCCACCGACTCAAGCCCGGCTCGAGCAGGTCGAGGCCGGCCCGGTCGTTGAGGACGGCCAGCGGCGCCAGTGAGATCGCGGAGATCGAGATCAGCAGCGCTCCCAGCGGGAACGCGACCTCGCGGCCGCGCCAGTTGGCCCTGGTGGCGCCCGCTCGCCTCATGTCGTCGACCCACGCGGGCAGGACCAGCGCCGCCGCGCCGGCCGAGACGAGGAGGCCGAGGATCGTCACGGCCCGGCGTCGGGATCGAGGAGGTCAGGCATGTAGGTCGACGCCTCCTCCTTGACCCCGTAGTTGCCCCGCTCCCCGGCGAGGGCGAGCACGAGGGAGACCTTGCCGGCGGCCAGGTCGAGGTGGTCCACCGTGGGGATCCCGGCGTCGATGTAGGGGCCGAGGGTGCTCGGATCGGTATCGGTCCGCTCCGCGGCCACCACCCCGAGAGCGCGGTCGGCGACGCCCGAGACGATCCCCGCCTCCAGGGCGTCGGCGGTCGCTCTCCCCTGCTGCCGCTCGGGATCCTCATCCTCCTCCTCAGGGGTGGGCGCGCTCAGGAAGGTGACGCGATCGACCCCGACGAGGCTCCCGTTGAAGCCGCCGAACAGCGTCTCCTTCAGGGCTTCGCTGGGACCCTCCGCCGAGATCAGCTCCGCGCCGATCCGTTCGCCGAGGGCCCGCACCGCGGCGGCGTCGTCCGCCTGGATGCGCGCCCGCGGGGTGATCTCGGCGCTGAGCGCGCGGATGTCCGGTGGCTCCTCCACTCGTGCCACGGCAGCGAGGTCGCCGCCGGCCGCCTCGACCGAGCGCTCGACGTCGCTGACCGAGTCGTCGGGAACCTCGCCGAAGGCGAGGACGGCCACCTCGTCGCCGCTGAGCCGCCCCGCCAGCAGCGCGGGAACGGCGACCGAGGCGAACTCCCCTTCCCGCTCGAGCCGCGACTCGAGCTCGTCGCGCTCGTCCCCGGCGGCGGCGAGGTCTGACTGCAAGCTGGTCCTCAGCTCCTCCGACGCCGTCGAGACGACGTCGTCGGCAAGGCCGATCCCGATCAGGATGCCCACCGCGAGCGCGACGAGGACTGCCACCAGCGAGGCAGCGTGATATCGACCGCTGTAACCCATAGGTCAGGTTCCTATCGCATCCTTGATCTTGAGCCAGAGCAGGTCGAAGACGTTGTCCAGGCCGGGCGAGGCCGCGACGACGATGATCGCCAGCACGAGGAACGCGACCAGGAACGCGGCAATCCCCACGCGACCGATACCCGGCCTGTAGAGGCGGCTCACTCCCTTGGCGTCGATCAGCGTCTCGCCGACCCGGAGGCGGGTCAGGAAGGTCGAGGACATCCCGGCGCGGTTCTTGTCGAGGAACTCGACCAGGTTGAAGTGCGCGCCGACGGTGACGATCAGCTTCGCCCCCTTCTCGTGCGCGAGCAGCATCGCGACGTCCTGGCTGGTCCCGGGCGCGGGGATCACCAGATGGTCGTGCCCGGCTTCGATCAGGCGCTCCTGACCCGGGGCGCGGCCGTCGGCGTAGGCGTGGACGATCAGCTCCGCCCCGCACTTCAGCGCCTTGTCGGTGGCGCTGTCCATGTCGCCGAGGATCACGTCGGGCTTGAAGCCCTCGCTGAGCACCGCGTCGGCGCCACCATCGACGGCGACGATCAGCGGACGCACGTCCCGCATGTAGGAGTTGAGGGCGGCCAGATCCTCCCGGTACCCCGGCCCACGGACGACGATCAGCACATGCCGGCCCGCGAACTTGGTCCGCGTCTTCGGCAGGTCGATCTCGCCGGAGAGCAGCTCGCTCTCCTCGCGGACGTGCTCGATCGTGTTCGTCGCGAACTCGGCGAGCGCGACGTCGATCCGGGCGCGCTGCTCGGCGAGGCGCCGTTCGAGGTCGTCCAGGGTCGGCCGGCTCCCCATCGCGAGCTGCTCTCCCCCGCGGACCACCGCACCGCCGACCAGCTCGACGCTGTCGCCGTCGTCGAGGCGATCGAAGAGATCGGACCCGGCCGCCTCGACCATCGTCACCCCACCGCGCGCGAGGATCAGCGGGCCGATGTTGGGGTAGCGGTCGGTCGAGAACGGGGCGACGTTGACGACGGCGGCGACGCCGGAGGTCACCAGGTCCTCGGCGGCGATCCGATCGAGGTCGGCGTGATCGATGACGGCGATCTCACCGCTCTTCAGCCGCTTGACCAGATCCTTGGTCCGCCTGCCGAGGCGGACCTCGCCGACGACCATGGGCGCGGGATCGGTCGTCGCCTCGGCACGTCCCCGCGCCAAGAGCCCCCTGAACGGACCGCCTGCAGCCATCCGAGGATTATGCCGGGAGAAGCGGCACACCCTGCGTCGATCTCGCCACGAAGCTTCACATTCAGCGCACCACAGATCACGTTTCGGCGGTCAGGCTGCCAGCTGTGCCAGAGCCATGCGACATCGCCTTCGATAGTCGAAGGGAAACGCGCAAATCGACCGTGGAGCGTCGGATCGCGCGAATCTCGGAGCAGCAGCACGGCGTCGTGAGTCGCTCCCAGCTCCGCACGCTCGGCCTCGGCGAATCCGCGGTCGATCGACGTGTCAGCACCGGGCGGCTGCACACGATCCACAGAGGCATCTACGCAGTCGGTGATCGTGCCCTTCCACGGCTCGGACGGGAACACGCTGCGGTCCTCGCCTCCGGGCCTGGGAGCGCCCTGAGCCACCGGTGCGCGGCAGCGGTCCACGGCCTGCGCGCTTGGAGCGGACCGCCGGAGATCACGACCCCGAGAAACCAGCGACCCAAGCCGGGGATGAAACCAGAAGATCAAGGTCGCCGAAGAGACGTTCATGGTCGATCTCTACTGGCCCGACAGGCGCCTCGTCATCGAGCTCGACGGCGCGGCGTTCCACTCCTCCCCGGTGGCGGTCGAGAGGGACAAGCGACGAGACCGACGCCTGAGGACGCTCGGACTCGACGTGATCCGGATCACCTGGCGGCAGTTCCACCACGAACGCGACGAGGTTGCCGCTGACCTTCGGGCCGCGTTCTCCATCGATTTGCGACATCGCCTTCGACTATCGAAGTGAATGTCGAAAAGCGCGACGGGCTGGGCGCCCTCAGGCAGCCAGCAAGTCCCTTGCGTGGGTGGTTGCCGCCTCGTCATCGGCGTCCGAGCCGAGCATGCGGACGATCTCGGCCACCTTCTCCTCGCCGGCGACGGCCTCCACCGTGGTGACGGCGCCCTCGGCGTCGGCGCGCTTGTCGACCCGGAAGTGCGCGTCCGCCAGCGATGCGACCTGGGCGAGGTGGGTGATGCAGATCACCTGGCGCTCGCCGCCGAGGGCCCTGAGGCGCTCTCCGACCTTGCGGGCGACCTTGCCTCCAACTCCGGCGTCGATCTCGTCGAAGACGATCGTGGTGGCATCCCCGGCGCCCGCCAGGCCCGCGATCGCCAGCATCACCCGCGAGAGCTCGCCACCGGAGGCCGCGTCGCCCAGAGGGGCGGGTGCGATGCCCGGGTTGGTGGCGACCCGTAGCTCGACCGTCTCCGCACCCGCGGCACCGAAGCCATCGGGATGCGGCTCCAGCCCGACCTCGATCCTGGCGCCATCCATCGCCAGCTCGGCGAGGCGGTCGGCGATCTCGCTCTCGAAGCTCCGAGCTGCGTCGACCCTCGAAGCCGATAGGCCGGTGGCGAGCTCAGCCCGGCGATCCTCCGCGGCCGCGATGGCCGAGTCGATCTCCTCCCGACGGGCTTCGGCGCCCTGCAGGCGCTCGAGCCGGGCGACGCATCGCTCGGCGTGTTCGAGCACGGCGGCGGCCTCCTCTGACGCGCCGGCGTCACCCGTGAGCCTGGTGCCGTGCTTGCGGACCAGCCGCTCGGCCTCCGCGAGCGACGTCTCGATCTCCTCCAGACGCTGCGGATCCGCGGCGAGGGACTCGAGCTGACCCCTGAGCTCGGCGGCGATGTCGGAGAGCTCCAGCAGCGCGGCGCCCAACCGCTCGCCGATCGCGTCCAGCCCGGGATCGACTCCGGAGGCCCGACCGAGCTGCCCCTCGGCGGCGGCGAGCCCGGCGAGGGCCGAGGCGTCGTCCTGCCCGCCGTCACCCCCGATCGCCAGCGCGGCCCCAGCGGCCGCCTCGCGGAGACCCTCGGCATGGCGGAGGCGATCCCGCTCGGCGCGCAGCTCGGCGAACGCCTCGAGGATCGGGCGCGCGGTCTCGATCTCGTCAAGCTCGAAGCGCAGCAGGTCGATGTCCCGCTCGCGTGCGCCCTCCCGCTCGAGCAGCTCATCCCGCTCACGATGCAACTCGGCCAGGTCGGCGTAGGCGACCCGGTACCGATCGCGAAGCTCCAGATGGCCGCTGCCGGCAAAACGATCGAGAACCTCGGCCTGGACCGAGGCGAGGGTGAGCTTGCGATGCTCGTGCTGCCCGTAGAAGGCCAGTAGGCGCGAGCCGAGCACGCGAAGGTCGGAGGCACTCGCCGAGCGCCCGCAGACGAAGGCCGAGGACCGACCCGAGTCAGCCGAGACCCGTCGCGCCAGAACCACCTCCTCGCCGTCCGGGATGCGGTCGAAGAGCTCCGCCAGTCTGGGATCGGCACGAACCTCGTCGGGAACCTCCAGCGCGCCCTCGACCCACGCCTCCCCCGCTCCCGGGCGGACGATCCCGGATCGCGGCTTGCCCCCGAGGATCAGATCCAGCGAGTGGGCGAGGACGGTCTTCCCGGCGCCCGTCTCCCCCGTGATCACGTTCAGCCCCTCCCCGAACCGCAGCTCGGCGCGCTCGATCAGCAGCAGGTTCTCGATCCGGAGCTCACGCAGCACCCGGTCATGGATAGCAGCCACTCAGGACGTGAGTTGGCCCCGGCCGGGATGAGGGACGGCCTCCGAGGCCAGGCCTTCGGCCTGTCAATTGGGGACGGCCTCGGAGGACGTCCCTCATCCCGGCCTACGTCGTTCGCATCCGCGTTCGGCTGCTTCCATGAGCCTCGACGCCTGTCAGTGGGCGAGGCGGCCGAACTTCTCTCGCATGCGCTTGTAGAAGGTCTCGCCGGGGAGCTGGGCCAAGGTCGCGACGTTGTCGCGGAAGCCGATCTCGACCTCGGCGCCGGGAGCCACCTCGTCGATCGCGATGCCGTCGATGGCGAGGTCGACCGGGTCGCGATCGGCGATGTTGAACACCTTGAGGACGTCGTCCGGCGCCACCACCAACGCCCTGGCGGTGAGCGTGTGCGGGGCGATGAAGCTGACGACGAAACCCTCCACGCCCCAGGCCAGCACCGGGCCGTGGTTGGCGAGGTTGTAGCCGGTCGACCCCACCGGGGTGGCGGCGACCAGGCCGTCGCAGCGCACCCGGCCCGCCTCGCTGCCGCCGACCCGGTAGCTGAGCTCCGCGACCCGCTGGTGGGGCCGGCGGGTGAAGGAGACGTCGTTGACGGCGATCAGCTCCCGGCTCCCGGCCCGAACCTCCAGCCCGGGAAGCCGGACCGTCTCGAAGTCGCCGGAGAGCGCGCTCTCGAGCCCTCGCTCGAGATCCTCGGGCTCGGCGGCCGCGAGGAAGCCGACGGTCCCGTAGTTGAACCCGAACACCGGTACCCCGGTGTCGGCGTACCTGCGGAGCGCTCTGAGGATCGTCCCGTCGCCGCCGAGGGCGATGCAGACGTCGGGACCGTCCGGGAGCTCGTCCTGCAAGGAGGCCCCCTGAATCGGCGCCCGCTCGGACCCGGCGGGGAGGTCCCGCTCGCTGACCGTCAACTCGTACCCGCGCCCGCTGACGATCCGCGCCACCGTCTCGATCGCGGCATCGGTGTTCCCCGGACGGGAGTGGGTGTAGAGGGCGACCTTCTTCATGCGACGACCTGCTCGATCAGATCCTCGGCGTGCTCGCGACCGCGGGCCTCGCCGTCGATCCGGAGTCTGACGAAGAACTCCTGGTTGCCCTTCGGTCCCGGAACCCCGGCGGGCGCCACATCGCAGACCGAGATGCCGAGGCGCAGCGCCGCCTCGACGACGAGCCGAACGGCCTCGCGCCGATCCTCGGCGGCGCGGACCACCCCGCCCTTGCCGACCCGCCCCTTGCCGAGCTCGAACTGCGGCTTGACCATCGCGAGCAGATCGGCCCCTGCCGCCACCGCTCCGGAGATCGGCGCGAGCAGCTTCGCGAGCGCGATGAAGCTGACGTCGACGACGACCAGCGAGGCGGCGAAGGGGAGCTCGGACGCCGTCAGCTCCCGGGCGTTGAACCCTTCGATCACGGTCACCCGCTCGTCGTTCCGCAGCCCCCAGTCGAGCTGTCCGCGCCCGACGTCCAGGGCGATCACCCGAGCGGCGCCGCGCTGCAGCAGGCAATCGGTGAACCCACCCGTGGAGGCGCCGACGTCGAGGCATTCCCGGCCGCCTGGATCGATGTCGAAGCCGTCGAGCACCGCCTCCAGCTTCAACCCGCCCCGGGAGACGTAGCGGCGACCCTCCTCCAGCTCGACCCGCTCGTCCGCGGCGATCGTCTGACCCGGCTTCTCGGCTTTCTGGCCACCGCGGCCGATACGGACGCGTCCGGCTCGGATCTCAGCCGCAGCGGCGGTCCGCGACGGCGCCAGGCCTCGCTCAACGAGCAGCATGTCGAGGCGGATCCGAGCCATCGGCAGTGCAACCGTACCGCCCCCGTCATGCGACAACGCCTCGGATATCCCCCAAACGGCGGGGATAAGCAATCGCTTGCTTACTGACATTCAAGCGAATTTGCAGGGAAAAGCCACAAACTGTGATTGGACTCACACACAAGCCGCACGTACGTTCGTACTATGGCCGCAAGCTTAAAGACCGGTTGGCCACCGCCTCATACCCGCGATGTCCAGAGAGCCGGTCCCTCTCAACACACATACTCTCCTCCCTGTACCCGAGAGCGCCCCACTTGTTGGGGCGCTTTCGTTTTCTGGATAACCGCCGGGCAGATCCTCCGCTGCGAGTCCGGCCTGCCCGGTTGGCCAGTGTGGCCTGAAAGCAAGGGCGACGGTGCGGAGTTGGGTGGGCGGGACCGGACGGGCGTCCGGTCTGCCCGGTTGGCCAGTGGTGCGGCCTGCAGGCATGCCAGGGCGACGGTGCGGAGTTGGTGCTCCAGGCCCCTAGTGGGACGAGACTGCGAGCGTGGAGCGGACGCGCTCGGCTACGGCTTCGCCCGTCAGCCCGACCTCCTCGCGCAGGAGCGCCGGCTTGCCGTGGGTGACGTACCGGTCGGGGAGGCCGATGCGGACGATCCTCGCCCGGTCGCCGGGGCCGACAGCGTCCTCGGCGTGCTCGAGCACCGCTGCGCCGAAGCCACCCGGGAGGACGTTCTCCTCGATCGTCACCACGACCTCGTGGTCGGCGCAGAGCTTCTCGACCAGGGCGGCGTCGAGCGGCTTGGCGAACCTCGCGTCGGCCACCGTGGGATGGAGCCCGCCCTCCCCGAGGATCTCCGCCGCGTCGTTGGCGACCTGAACCCCCCAGCCGTAGCCGAGCAGCGCCACCCGCTCACCGTCCTGGAGGATCTCCCCTTCGCCGATCGGGATCCGTCGCGGACGCTCGGGCAGGGGGACGCCCTCGGCGTTGCCGCGCGGGTAGCGAAGCGCGATCGGACCGTCGTCGTAGGCGACCGCGGTGTGCAGCATGTCGACGAGCATCGCCTCGTCCCGCGGCGCCATCAGCACGATGTTCGGCAGCGGCCGCATGTAGGAGATGTCGAAGGCGCCGTGATGAGTCGGGCCGTCGTCGCCGACCAGCCCGGCGCGATCCATCGCGAAGACCACGTTGAGATCCTGCAGGCAGACGTCGTGGACGATCTGGTCGAACCCACGCTGGAGGAACGTGGAGTAGATCGCGCAAACCGGCTTGGCGCCCTGCAGGGCGAGCCCGGAGGCGAACAGCACGGCCTGCTGCTCGGCGATCCCGACGTCGTAGTACTGCTCGGGCAGGGCCTTCGCGAGCTTGTCGAGTCCGGTCCCCCCCGCCATCGCCGCGGTGATCCCGACCACCCGCTTGTCCCGGCGCGCCTCGTCGATCAACGCCTCCGCGAAGACGGCCGTGTAATGCGGCGGGGCGGGCTTCGGGCTGGGATGCTCGAGCTTCTCCGGCGCGATCGACTCGGGGGCGTCGGACTCGCGCACCGGAATCAGCTTCGACGGCGCCGGCGCGGGCTGTCGATCGACGATCGAGCCCGGCTTGGCGGCATGCCATTTCTCCATGCCCTCCAGGCCGCCCTCCTCGGCGGCGGCGAAGCCCCTGCCCTTGACCGTGTGGATGTGGACCACGACCGGCCGCTGCGCGTCGAAGGCCTTGGTCAGCGCCCAGCGCAGATCGGCGACGTCATGGCCGTCGATGACCCCCAGGTAAGCGATTCCGAGCTCCTCGAACAGCAGTCCCGGGGCCCAGTAGGCCTTGATCGCCGACTTGATCTCCGGGCCGAGGCGCTCGATCCGCCGGCCGAGCCCGAGCGGCAGCTTGGTCAGCCGCTCCTCGACGTCCTCGCGGGCATGGAAGAGCCGGGGGTTGAGGCGGAAGCGGTTGAAGTAGTGGGAGAGGGCGCCGACGTTCGGCGAGATCGACATCCCGTTGTCGTTGAGCACGATCACCATCGGCGTCTCCAGCCCGCCGGCGCTGTGCAGC
>CAZXKG010000097.1:0-10072 GCA_964641695.1 uncultured Conexibacter sp. | reverse complement strand
TGGCCAACCGGGGAAGCGGACGGCGAAGCCGGAGCATTCCCCGGCAGTTATCTCCCCCTACCCGGCGCAGAACGCTTCGTAGTCCGGGAACTTGCCGAAGTCCTCGGGGGCGATCTCGGGGGCGTTGGGACCGCAGATCGGGCAGTCGGGATCGCGGCGCACCTTGAGCTCCGTGAACTCGGTCCGCAGCGCCTCGAACAGGAGCAGGCGGCCGATCAACGGCTCCCCCGCCCCGGTGACGAGCTTGAACACCTCTAGCGCCTGCATCAGGCCCATGACCCCGGGCAGCATGCCGAGCACGCCCGCCGCGCCGCAGCTCGGCGCGAGCTCCGCCGGTGGCGGCGTCGGGTACAGGCATCGGTAGCACGGGCCCTCGAAAGGAACGAAGGTCGAGAGCTGCCCGTCGAAGGACAGGATCGACGCCGAGACGACTGGCTTGCGCAGGCGCACCGACGCGTCGTTCAGCAGGTACCGGGTCGGGAAGTTGTCGGTCCCGTCGACGATCACGTCGTAGCCCTCGATCACCTCGATCACGTTCTCAGCGCTGAGCCGGACCCGATACTCGATGACGTTGACGTCGGGGTTCAGCGCCTCGATCGTCTTCCGCGCCGACTCGGTCTTCGGCGTGCCGATCCGCTCGGTGTTGTGGGCGACCTGCCGCTGCAGGTTCGAGGCGTCGACCTCGTCGTCGTCGACGATGCCGAGCGTGCCGACGCCTGCCGCCGCCAGATACAGCGAGTTCGGCGAGCCGAGGGCGCCGGCGCCGATCAGCAGCACCTTCGCGTCGAGCAGCTTGAGCTGACCCTCGAGGCCGATCTCGGGAACGAGGACGTGTCGCGAGTAGCGCTCCTTCTGCTCCTGCGTCAACGAGCGAGGGGTGACCACGGGCAACCCCCGGTCGCGCCAGAGCGTGATCCCGCCGGTCATCGACGCGACGTCGTCGTAGCCGAGATCGCGCTTGAGCGTGTCGGCGGCGAGCGCCGAGCGAACGCCGGAGGCGCAGTAGACGACGAGGCGCTTGGAGTGGTCGGGGACGAACTGCTCGATCCTCGACTCGAGGTGGCCGCGGGGAACGTGGATGGCGCCCTCGATGTGCCGCTCCTCGAACTCGTGCTGCTCGCGAACGTCGACGAAGACGACGTCGTCGTTGTCCAGCCCTTCGACCGCGTCGGTCGGCTGGATCTCCTCGATCCTCGACTTCGCGCTCTCGATCAGCTCTGCGCCGGTCGCCATCAGTCATTCACCTCAAACCCGATCAGGATTAATGCCATTACTTCAGAAAGTATAGCGACGGCTTCCAGCCGCCTCAGGCGCCGAGGCTACTGGCTCCGAAACGAAGCGAGCGGCGCGGCGCGGCGCTCGCCAAGGCGGGCCAACTTCGATCTCGGCGTCAGCCCAGCGAAGGGCGCATCTGCCGGAGGCGCTTGACCCGTTCCTCGATCGGCGGATGGGTGCTGAACAGGTTCGCCATCCCCTTCTTCCCGGAGAACGGCTTGACGATGTAGAGGCACTCGGTCGCCTCGTTGACCTCCATCGGGTTGGTCTTCGCCCCCTCCTCGAGGCGCAGCAGCGCGGAGGCGAGGCTCTCGGGGTTGCCGCAGATCTGCGCCCCGGTGGCGTCCGCCGAGTACTCGCGCTGACGGGAGATCGAAAGCTGGATGATCGAGGCGGCGATCGGCGCCAACAGCACCAGCAGGAGCGAGGCGACCAGGCTGAGCGGGCTGTCGTTGTCACCGCCGAACCAGAGCAGCATGTAGCCGAGGTAGGTGATCGCGCCACCGATCGCAGCCGCCACCGACTGGATCAGGGTGTCGCGGTTGCGGATGTGCGCGAGCTCGTGAGCGATCACGCCGCGAAGCTCGTCGGGCGAGAGCAGCTGGGTGATCCCGGCGGTGACCGCGACCGCCGACTTGGAGGGACTACGACCGGTCGCGAACGCGTTGGCCTGCGACTGCGGGATCACGTAGAGGGCCGGCATCGGCATCTTCGCCGCCGTGGTCAGCTCGCGAACCATCTCGTAGATCTGCGGCGCCTGCTCCTCGCTCATCGGCTGGGCGCGGCTCATCTTCAGCGCGATCTTGTCGCTGAAGAACCAGGTTCCGAGGTTCATCAGCAGCGCGATCACGAGGAAGATCAAGGCGGTGCTCGGGCCACCGATCAACGCTCCGATCACGACCAGGAGGCCGGTCAGGCCCGCGAGCAGGAGCGTGGTCCTGATTCCCGCAGCGAGGTTGGAGCTTCTCGTAGTGGTCATCGGTCGTGCCCTCCTTGGACGGTCGCAGACGGTGAATATTGACGATCGCGGATAAGTGAAGCCTAAGGTCGAGGGCGGATTCGACCGATCACCCCTCTGTACGGACGATGCGACCCGGAACCCTTCTCACACAAGTACTGCTCGTCAACCTGCTGCTGATCGCGGTGGCGGTGCTCGCCGCGATGCTCGCGTCGAACCCCGAGAGCATCGAGGAAGGAGCCGCCACAGGCATCGTCCTCGGCTTCGCGCTGGCGCTGACCGTAGCCGTGAACGTGTTCCTGCTCACGCGCCGCTTCGAGCCGCTCGAGGAGCTCGTGGAGACGATGGAGGAGGCGGACCTGAGCCGTCCGGCGGCCGAGCAGCTGCCGGAGCGGATCCGCGGGCCGGAGGAGGTTCGCCGCCTCCAGCACAGCTTCCACGAGATGCTCGAGCGGCTCGAGTCGGAGCGTCGCAACGCCGCGCGTGCCTCCCTGGACGCCCAGGAGCGCGAGCGCGCCCGGGTGGCGCTCGATCTGCACGACGAGGTCAACCAGGCGCTGACGGGGCTGATCCTGCGGATCGAGGCGATCCGTCGCTGCAGCCCCGATCCCGGCGTCGAAGCGGAGCTCGCCGAGACCGGCGCGGTCGCGAGGCGCGCGATGGAGGAGCTGCTCGGCCTCGCCCGGCGGCTGCGGCCGACGACGCTGGACGACCTCGGGATCGAAGCCGCGCTGCGGTCGCTGGCCGCCGAGGTCGAGCGGGACTCCGAGATCGAGGTCAACTTCGAGACCGAGGGCGACCCTTCGGAGCTCGACGGCGATCTTCAGCTGATCAGCTACCGGGTCGCCCAGGAGGCGCTGACCAACTGCGCTCAGCACGCGAGCGCCGAGCACGTTCGCGTTCGCCTCATCTCCCCTCCCGGCGGTGGGGTCGAGCTGCGGATCAGCGACGACGGGGCCGGCTTCGACACCGCGGGCGCCCGTGACGGTCTGGGGATCGCCGGGATGCGGGAGCGGGCGATGCTCTGCGACGGGGATCTGCTGGTCGAGTCGAGTCGGGGCGCCGGGACTCGGGTCACACTGCGGGCATGACCTTGCGCGTCCTGATCGCCGACGACCATGGGATCGTCCGCACCGGCCTTCGCAAGCTGATCGAGAGCGAGGACGGCATCGACGTCGTCGCCGAGGCCGCGGACGGTGAGCAGGCTTGCGAGCTGGTGGCCTCGGAGAGCCCGGACCTGGCGATCCTCGACGTCAAGATGCCGGGCATGGGGGGTCTCGAGGCGACGCGGAAGATCCACGCCGAGCACCCACGGACTTCGGTGCTGATCCTCTCGATGCACGACGAGGACCGCTACCTGTTCGAGGCGCTGAAGGCGGGGGCATCCGGATACGTGCTCAAGCGCGCGGCGGACGAGGATCTGATCGAGGCGATCCGGGCTGTGGAGCGTGGGGAGCCGTTTCTGACGCCGGAGGCGCAGCAGGCGCTGATCCGCGACGTGCTCGACGGCGGCGAGGCCGAGGCCGAGCTCACCCCGCGCGAGGAGGAGGTGGTGAAGCTCGTCGCCGAGGCGCACACCAACAAGGAGATCGCCGAGCTGCTGGGGATGGCGGAGAAGACCGCCGAGAACCACCGTTCCAACGCGATGCGCAAGCTCGGGATGCGCGACCGCGTCGAGCTGGTCCGCTACGCGATCAGGCGCGGCCTGATCGAACCCTGACCCGGCCCGGCCACGCCGGGACGAGGACGAGGGATCGCCGTCGAGAATCGGCCGCAGAGGGGAAAACCGACCTCCTCGCTAGGATTTAGCGTCGATGCTGTTCTCGACCAAAGCCGAGTACGGGGTGCGCCTGATGGTCGCCCTCGGTCGCCGCGAAGGGGAGCGCCCGGTGGCTCTCGCCTCGCTCGCCGACTCCGAGACCCTGCCGCTCTCCTACCTCGAGCACCTGGTCGCGAAGCTGCGAGAAGCCGGGCTCGTCACCTCACAGCGCGGTGCCCACGGCGGCTACCGGCTGGCCAAACCGGCCGAGGAGATCAGGATGCTCACCGTGGTGGAGGCCCTGGAGGGCCCGATCGCCCCGATGGACTGCTTCGTCGACGGCGCCGACGGTCGCGTGCTCTGCTCCCACCTCGCCGACGGCGATGAGGCCTGCTCGACGAAGCTCCTCTGGACCCGAGTGCACGGTGGGATCACGCGTGCCCTTGCCGGGACCACCCTCGCCGAGCTGATCGAGTTCGAGAAGCGCGATCGCAGCCGGGCCGCTCCGATGGTCACGAGCGCCGCCTGAGCATCACCGCGGTAACGCGGACGACCAAGAACCCCTCAAACCCCTCAGAAGTCGAAGACTGGAGAACGAGCACAAGTGGCTGATCTGGAGATCAAGGACCTGCACGTCAAGGCCGAGGACAAGGAGATCCTCAAGGGCCTCAGCCTCGAGGTCGGGCGCGGCGAGGTGCATGCGCTGATGGGGCCGAACGGCTCCGGCAAGTCGACGCTGGCGAACACGATCATGGGCCACCCCGGCCTCGAGGTGACCGACGGTTCGATCCACTTCGAGGGTGAGGACATCACCGAGGCCGCCCCAGACGAGCGCTCGCTCGCCGGGCTGTTCATGGCCTTCCAGTACCCGGTCGCCGTGCCGGGCGTGACCGTCGCAAAGTACCTGCGGATGATCGTCAACGCTCGCCGTCAGGCGGCGGGTGAGAAGGAGATCAAGCTCAAGGACTTCGCCAGGACCACGCAGGAGGCGATGGCGATGATGGACGTGCCGAAGGAGTTCTCCAGCCGCTACCTCAACGACGGCTTCTCCGGCGGCGAGAAGAAGCGCATGGAGCTGCTGCAGATGGCGATGCTGAAGCCGAAGATCGCCGTCCTCGACGAGACCGACTCGGGCCTCGACATCGACGCGCTCAACACCGTCGCCGAGGGCGTCAACCGCTTCGCCGGCCCGGACATGGGCGTCCTGATCATCACCCACTACCAGCGCATCCTGCACCTGGTCAAGCCGGACAAGGTCCACGTGATGTTCGACGGGCGGATCGTCAAGGAGGGCGGGCCCGAGCTCGTCACCGAGCTCGAGAAGGAGGGCTACGGCTGGATCAAGGAGGAGGTCGCGGCCGGGGCCTGATCCCGGACGCGAACCGCCCCATGCCCGCAGCGCCGACGACAAGCAGCAAGGCGGGTCCCCGCACGATCGACCTGGATCGGATCAGGGGGTCGTTCCCCGCCCTGGAGCGCCGGATCGGCGAGCAGCCGCTCGCCTACCTCGACTCCGGAGCCTCCGCCCAGCGCGTGCTCGCCTCGATCGAGGCCGTGGACCGCTACGAACGGCGCCACCACTCCAACGTCCATCGTGGGTCGCACACCCTGTCAGGCGAGGCGACCGCCGCCTACGAGGGGGCGCGGGCGACCGTCGCCGACCACCTCGGCGCGAGCGACCGTCGCGAGGTGATCTTCGTCCGCAACGCGACCGAGGCGATCAACCTCGTCGCCCGCGCATGGGGCGACGCCAACCTCGGCGCCGGGGATCGGATCGTGCTCACCGAGATGGAGCACCACTCCAACATCGTTCCCTGGCAGCAGCTCGCCGAGCGGGCCGGCGCCGAGATCGACTGGGTCGGGGTCGATGACGACGGTCACCTGCGGCGGGACGAGCTGCGCGCGGCGCTGGCGCGCGAGCCGAAGCTGATCGCGATCGCGCACGTCTCCAACGTGCTCGGGACCGAGAACGAGATCCGGGAGATCGCCGACGAGGCGCACGAGGCGGGCGCGCTGGTTCTCGTCGACGGGGCGCAGTCGGCGCCGAAGATGGCGATCGACGTCGCCGAGCTCGGGGTCGACTTCTACGCGATCACCGGCCACAAGATCTACGCCCCGACGGGCATCGGCGCGCTCTGGGGCCGGCTCGAGCTGCTGCGCGAGATGCCGCCCTTCCTCGGCGGCGGCTCGATGATCCGCAAGGTCTCCAAGGACGGGACCACCTACGCCGACCCGCCGGCCCGCTTCGAGGCGGGCACGCCCGCGATCACCCAGGCGATCGGCCTGGCGTCGGCCCTCCGCTGGCTCGACGGGATCGGGATGGACGCGGCGCTGGCGCACGAGCACGAGATCGCCGCCTACGCGCTCGGCAGGCTCGGCGAGATCGACGGGTTGCGCGTCTTCGGGCCACCCGCCGGAGCCGACCGGGTAGGGCCCGTCTCCTTCGAGCTCGACGGCGTCCACGCCCACGACGTGGCTGAGATCCTCGACCGCCACGGCGTCGCCGTGAGGGCCGGACACCACTGCGCCCAGCCCTTGATGCAACGCCTAGGCATAGCCGCCACCGCAAGGGCCAGCTTCGGCATCTACACCGCCAAGTGGGAGATCGACGCCCTGGTAGAAGGAATCCTCGACGCCAAGCGGATCTTCTCGTGACGCCCCTGACGCGTCGCATCTCGGCGTCCTCGTCGGCTCACGACCACCAGGGTCGCTTCGCCTCCTGCGTCCTTGATCTGCTCGGTCAGGGACGTCACGGCGTCCGCTCCACCCGGCCGACTTCCCCTCGCCCCTGCTTGCAGTCTTCGCTGGGCAACCGGAGGAACCGGACGCGAAGCGGAGGATTCCTCCGGCAGGTATCTCCTTGTGGCCCAACTACCCCGATCTCGCCCCTGCTTCCAGGTTGCATTGACCAACCGACTGGACCGGACGCGCAGCGGAGGATCCGGTCGGCAGGTATCTGATGGACGAGCTCTACAGAGACCAGATCCTGGAGCACTACAAGCAGCCGCACAACTTCGGGCGGCTGGAGGAGTTCGATCTCGACTACGAGGACACCAACCCCTTCTGCGGGGACGAGCAGCACGTCTTCATCAAGATCGGCGAGGACGGGCGCGTCAGCGAGATCGGCTTCGAAGGGCAGGGCTGCGCGATCTCGACCGCCGCGACCTCGCTGCTGACCGACGAGCTGGTCGGGATGACTCGCGAGGAGATCCTGAAGATGCCGAAGGAGACGGTGCTCGACCTGCTAGGGATCGACATCTCCGCGACGCGGATGAAGTGCGCGATGCTCGGCCTCAAGGTGGTCAAGTCCGCCAGCCTCGGCGAGGCTGCCGACTGGGAGGACGAGGGCGAGCAGGGCGACCCCAGCGAGACTCAGCGCACGGGGCTCTGAGTCTCGGACTGAGATCTACGCCCCTCTCCTGAGCACAAACGTCGGTCCGAGCTTCGGCTAGCTCCGCGCCCGCCGCTCCGCGTACTTGCGCCAGAGGATGCCGCCGACGATCACGCGCTCTCCGGCGAGGGTCTCGTTGCGACCGATCCAGCCGCGGAAGGAGCGGGCGATCAGCCAGGCGGCGGCCCGCCACGAGCGGTCGGCGGCGAGGATGCGGTTGAGATCGCGACGGTGGCGGGGCAGGATCCGCCCGCCCAGCCGCAGCTCCAGCATCGTCGCCAGCTGGCGCATCAGCAGGTAGCGGTTGACGTAGGTCCAGCGCCACCAGGGGCCCCGGGAGGAGAGGCGGAAGCGGCGCGTGAGGCGCGCGGCGCGCATCTTCAGCCGGCCCAGCCTTCCCTGCGGTGGACGTACCCAGGTTCGCTCGGCCTTGACCGTCACCGACTCGTCGTGGCGCGTGTAGTCGTGCGTAGGTCGATCGAGGTAGGTGAGCCGGCCCTGCGCGAGGGCGCAGAGCGCCAACCAGTGGTCGTGGTAGACGTCGCGACCGGGGGTGCTCGGGGGGAACGGCAGCGCCGCGTCGAGCAACGAGCGGCGGAAGACGCTGGCGGCGCCGGTCACCGTGTTCGCGATCAGGATCGAGGCCATGTCGTCGAAGCAGTTGCGGCGGTCGTACCAGTGGGTGTCCGAGAGGATCCGGCCCTGCTCGTCGGCGATCCGGATGTCGCTGTAGGCGAGCTCCGCGTCCGGGTGGGCGGCGAGGTGGACGACCATGACCTCCAGCTTGTCGGCGTCCCAGCGGTCGTCCTGGTCGGAGAACGCGAGCAGCTCGGCCTCGGCCGGGGCCAGCGCCAGCGCCCGCTCGAAGTTGCGGAGGAAGCCGCCGCGCTGCTCAGCGCGCGAGAGCAGGAACCGCTCGTCGCCGGCCACCTGCCGCTCGATCTCGGCGTAGGCTTGCGGCGAGGAGCCGTCGTCGCTGATCACGCAGACCCAGCGCTCGTGGGTCTGCTCGCGAATCGAGTCGAGCTGGCGGGCGAGCCAGTCGGCGCGCGGCTCGTAGGTCGCCATGCAGATCGCCACGAGCGGCGGCTGTCCGGCGGCGTCGCCACTGCCGCGATCCTCGCCTGCTGCGATGAGGCCGACCGGGACCGGGTAGGGGTCGGGCAGCTCGCCGAAGCCGGCGGCGACCGCGAGCTGCCCGAGCGGGAGGATGTCCAGCCTTCCGCCCCGTGCCCTCACCTTCAGGCGCAGCGGCAGCGTCGGGCCGGAGAGCGGCGGCCGCAGCGTCACCGGCGCCCACCAGTTCGTCCCTCCCTCGTAGCGGCCGGCCTCGGGCATCGAGTGGTCGGCGACCGGGAACGAAGTCCCGCCGACCGCCAGCTCGACGCTTTCGATCGATCGCGCCGACTCCAAGGTACCCTCGAGGTAGAAGGCGCAGCCCGCGCCGACCCGGATGGGCTCGGGAGGACATCCGGTCAACTCGGCGCGGGTCATCGGGAATCCGATCATGGTCGAAACCACCGGCGGACGTCCGTCAGACCCCCATCCCAGGACGTCCGTCAGGCCCCCATCCCGGGGGCCGGTCCTCCACCCTCGCTAGAATCCCGACTCTAGTGCTAGGAATTAGTGACGAATGACTCAGGCTATCTCTCATATCGTCTGCTCAGTCGATGAGCTGCCCGAAGGCTCGAGGAAGATCATCGAGGTCGACGGGACCAAGATCGGCGTCTTCAACTGCGCCGGTGAGCTGCTGGCCATCGAAGACCGTTGCTCCCACGACGACGGGCCGCTCGCCGAGGGCGAGCTCGATCCCACGGCCTGTACGGTTGAGTGCCCCCGACACGGTTCGCTGTTCGACCTGCGAACCGGCCGCCCCAAAACCCTTCCCGCCTTCGCGCCGGTTGAGATCTTCGAAGTCCGCGCGGAAGATGGCCAGATCAAGTTGGAAGTTGAGTGATCATGACCCCTCCCCCTCCCCCACCCGAGACCCAGACGCTCGACCCCAAGCAGGCCGAGCGCGAGGCGATCAAGGACATCAACGACGACTACAAGACGAAGTTCGGCTTCAACGACCCCGAGACCGGCTACGTCTACAAGGCCCCCAAGGGCCTCAGCCGCCAGCTCGTCGAGGACATCTCCGAGTACAAGAACGAGCCCGAGTGGATGCGCGAGTTCCGCCTGAAGGCGCTCGATCACTTCCTCGAGCGGCCGATCCCGCAGTGGGGCGCGAACCTGAACCAGATCGACTTCGACGACATCCACTACTTCGTGCGCGCCTCCGAGCGCGCCGAGCACAGCTGGGACGACGTCCCCGACGACATCAAGAACACGTTCGACAAGCTCGGCATCCCGGAAGCTGAACGCAGCTTCCTGGCCGGCGTCGGCGCCCAGTACGAGTCCGAGGTCGTCTACCACCAGGTCCGCAAGGATCTCGAGGAGCAGGGCGTCCAGTTCCTCGACATGGACACCGGGCTGCGCGAGCACGAGGACGTCGTCCGCGAGCACTTCGCCAGCGTCATCCCGGCCAACGACAACATGCTCGCCGCGCTCAACTCGGCGGTCTGGTCGGGCGGCTCGTTCGTCTACGTGCCCAAGGGCGTCAAGGTCGAGATGCCCCTGCAGGCCTACTTCCGGATCAACACCGAGAACATGGGCCAGTTCGAGCGCACGCTGATCATCGCCGACGAGG
>CAZXKG010000096.1:9690-10164 GCA_964641695.1 uncultured Conexibacter sp. | reverse complement strand
TGGCGGGCTACGAGGTGGTCAAGATCGCGACCGACGAGCGCGGTGGGGTGGACGTCGACGATCTGCGGTCGAAGACCGACGACACGGTCGCCTGTCTGATGCTCACCAACCCCAGCACGCTGGGCCTCTTCGACGATCGGATCACCGAGATCGCCGGCATCGTCCACGGCGTCGGCGGCACGCTCTACTACGACGGCGCCAACCTGAACGCGATCATGGGGCGCTCCCGCCCCGGGGACATGGGCTTCGACATCGTCCACGTCAACCTCCACAAGTCCTTCAGCCAGCCCCACGGCGGCGGCGGACCGGGTTCGGGACCGATCGCCGTCTCCGAGCGGATCGCGCCCTACCTGCCGGTTCCGCGCGTCGAGCGGATCGTCGCCGACGGCGACGGGGAGGCGCGGTTCGATCTGGTCGGTCGCGACGGGTACCCCGGGACGATCGGCAGGATGCGCGGGTTCCAGGGCAACTTCG
>CAZXKG010000096.1:0-9680 GCA_964641695.1 uncultured Conexibacter sp. | reverse complement strand
CTCGGCGGCAACGGCCTGCGGGAGGCCACGGACATCGCCGTGCTGAACGCCAACTACCTGCTGGCGAAGATGTCCGAGGGGAGGATGGGCAAGTACCTGCCGCTCGCCTTCGATCGGCGCCCGCTGCACGAGTTCGTCCTCTCGGGCGCTCCCGCGAAGAAGCAGCTCGGGATCAAGACCCTCGACATCGCCAAGCGCCTGCTCGACCACGGCACCCATCCACCGACCGTCTACTTCCCGCTGCTGGTCGAGGAGGCGTTGATGATCGAGCCGACCGAGACCGAGACGCGCGAGACGCTCGACGAGTTCGCCGAAGCGGTCGAGTCGATCCTCGCCGAGGCCGAGCAGGATCCAGAGATCGCCCGCCAGGCCCCCTACACGACCCCGGTACGCCGCCTCGACGAGGCTGCCGCTGCCCGCAACCCGGTCCTGCGCCAACCACTCACCAGCTAGCTTCACTCGGGGACCGCCCCGCCTCAGAACGCCTACGACCCGAGCACCGGCAGCCCCTGCTCCAGCTCCAGCACCGGCGCGAAGAGGTCGCCGCGCTCGTCGACTCGCTCCAGGACCTCGTCGGAGGTGAACCTGAGCAGCTCGGGATCCTCGGCCTCGGATGCCTCGGAGACCTCCTCCCAGCTCAGCGGCGTGGAGACGGTCGGATGCTCGCGGGCGCGCAGCGAGTAGGGCGCGACGGTCGTCTTCGTCGCGGTGTTCTGGCTCCAGTCGACGAACACCTTGCCGCCCCGCAGCTCCTTCTTCATCTTCGAGACGACCAGGTCGGGGTAGCTCGACTCGAGCGCCTCCGCCAGGGCGAGAGCGAACGGCTTGGTCTCCTCGTAGGTGAGCTCGCTGTTCAGCGGGACGTAGACCTGCATCCCCTTCGATCCCGACGACTTCGGGAAGCACTCGACCCGGTGCGCGGCGAACAGCTCGCGGACGATCAGCGCGACGCGGCAGCACTCGATGATCGTCGCCGGCTCGCCCGGGTCGAGGTCGAGGGCGAGCACGTTCGGTTGCTGCACGTCGTCGGTCCGCGCCAGCGAGGGATGCAGCTCGAGCGCGGCGAGCTGCGCCAGCCAGAGCAGCGTCCCGGGCTCGTCGCAGACGCAGAAGTCGATCTCGCCGACGCGTCGGCCGGCCCAGACCCGCTCGGTGCGGACCCAGTCGGGACGGTGCTTGGGGCAACGCTTCTCGAAGAAGTGCTTGCCCTCGACCCCGTCGGGGTAGCGGACGACGGTGAGCGCCCGTCCGGCCAGGTGCGGGACCATCACCGGGGCGATGCGCGCGTAGTAGTCGAGGACGTCGCCCTTCGTGAACCCCGGGACGGGGTAGAGGACCTTGTCGAGGTTGGTGACCGACAGCCGCCGGCCGCCGACCTCTACTTCGCCGCCTTGGCCCGCGACTTGCTCTTCGCCTTCGTGGCTGCGGTCGACTTGCCCTTCGCGGTCGACCTGGAGTTGGAACGCGCCTTGGATCCCTGCGCTTTCGATCCCTGCGCTTTCGGTCCCTGTGCCTTCGTGGCCGGCTTGCGCCCGCCCTTCGAGCCGGCCGAGCGGGACTTCGCGGGTGCCTTGGCCTTCGAGTTCGAGGGCTTCGCCGCGCGGCTGGCACCCGACCGCGGCTTCGCCGCTGCCTTCCTGCGCGCCTTGGACTTGCCGCCGCCACCGAGCTCCTCGGACTCGAGCGCGGCGAGTGACTTCTCGAGCGCCGCCATCAGGTCGGGTGCCTTGGTCGGCTTCGGCTTCTCGGACTCGGTGGCGACGATCGCCTTGCCCGAGGCCTTGCGCTCGATCAACGCCAGAAGCTGGGCCCGGTAATCGTCCTCGTAGGCATCTGGGTCGAAGTCCTTGGAGAGCGAGTCGATCAGCTGCTTGGCCATCTCGACCTCCTGCTCCTTGGGCTCGACCTCGACGTCTTCGCCGAGCAGGCCCTCGAGCTGGGAGACGGGGACGACCTCGTCGGCGAACCGCATGGTCGCCAGGCTGAGGACGCCGTCGGCGGCGCGGATCGCGGCCAGGCTCTCGCGGTTGCGGAGTACGAAGCGGCCGATGGCGACCTTGTCCTGCTCGCCCATCGCGCGGGCGAGCAGGTTGTAGGCGCGCTCGGCGCCGGGGGCCGGCCCGAGGTAGTAGGGCTGGTTGAAGTAGATCGGGTCGATCTGGTCGAGGTCGACGAAGTCCTCGATCTCGATCGCCTTGCTGCGCTTGGGGTCGAGCGCCTCCAGCTCCTCCTTCTCGAGGACGATGAAGCGATCCGGCGTGATCTCGTAGCCCTTGACGATCTCGTCGTATGGGACCTCGGCGCCGTCCTCCTCGGCGACGCGCTTGTGCTTGATCCGCGAGCCGTCGCCCTCGCGCAGCTCCTTGAAGCGGATCGCGCGGCTGGAGACGGCCGAGTAGAGCTTCACGGGCACGTTCAGGAGCCCGAAGGTGATCGTGCCTGTCCAGATCGCGCGTGCCATCGAAGAACCAGTGTTTCGACGATACTGCCCCGCTTCCGCCCCGTCGAATCGTCCCGGGCAGGATCTTGCGCCCGCTCGGACCGCGATTTGAGCCCGTCCTGAGCACATTCGTCGGTCCGAGCTCGGCGAACCGATCGAGTTCGTCTATCGGCTGCGATCCTTCGACCGTGTTCCACGATCGCGCCAAGATCTACGTCGAGGGCGGCAAAGGCGGCAACGGCGTCGTCAGCTTCCGCCGGGAGGCGCACGTCCCGCGCGGGGGGCCGGACGGCGGCGACGGCGGTCACGGCGGCGACGTGATCCTGCTCTGCGACCCCTCGCGGCGCGACCTCGCCTCGATGCGCGTGTCCGCCCATTTCCGGGCGAAGCGCGGGGGGCACGGTCAGGGCGCGAACAAGCACGGGGCGCGCGGGGACGACCTGATCGTGCCGGTCCCTCCGGGCACGACGGTCCTCGGCCTGGAGGGCGAGACCTTCGATCTGGTCGAGCCCGGGCAGCGGGCGACGGTCGCGCGCGGCGGGCTGGGCGGTCACGGCAACAAGCGGTTCGCCACCTCGACCCGGCAGGCGCCACGATTCGCCGAGCAGGGGCTCGACGGGGGCGGCGGGTGGATCGAGCTGCAGCTGAAGCTGCTCGCGGACGCGGGCCTGGTCGGCTTGCCGAACGCCGGCAAGTCCTCACTGCTCGCGAGGATGACCCGGGCGGCGCCGAAGATCGCCGACTACCCGTTCACGACCCTGGAGCCGGTGCTGGGAACGATCGACGACGGCGATCGCCAGCTCGTGATCGCCGACATCCCGGGGTTGATCGAGGGGGCGGCGGAGGGGGCCGGGCTCGGCCACGAGTTCCTCGCGCACGTCGAGCGCTGCCGGGTGCTCGTCCACCTGCTCGAGATCGGACCGGAGTCGGAGCCCGAGGAGGCTTACCGCGTGGTCCGGGCGGAGCTCGCGGCGCATGGGGCGGGCCTCGAACGGCTGCCGGAGATCGTCGCCCTCTCGAAGGCCGACCTGCTTCCGGCCGAGGAGGTCGAGGAGCGGGTGGAGGAGTGGGGGCGGGCACATCCGGAGGCGCCGCGGCCGCTCGCGATCTCCTCGGCGACCGGCGCCGGGCTCGAGCAGCTCACGAAGGAGATCTTCGCCGCGTCGGAGGGGCCCGGGGACGCGGCGGACGAGCGCGCAGGCAGGGGTCGGGGGGAGCCGGAGTTCGAGGCCGAGCACAGGATCTACAGGCCGCGGGGGGTTGACGGCTTCGACGTGGTCATGCTCGAGGAGGGGGTCTTCGCGGTGAGGGGTCGTGGCGTGGAGATGCTGGTCGAACGGCACAACCTCGCCAACCCGGAGGCGCTCTCCTACCTCGAGCGTCGCCTCGGCGAGATCGGCGTGATCAAGGCGCTCCGCGACGCCGGGTTCGAGTCGGGCGACGAGGTTCGCGTCGGCGAGGACTCGTTCGAGCTCGACTGATGCCCGCGGCCCTAGACTCAGCGCGGCCATGACTCTCGTCGTGAAGCTCGGCTCGTCGATCGTCGCGGGTGCCGATGGGGCGCTTCGCTCCGAGGTGCTCGACGAGGTCTGCGCGCAGGTCGGGGACCTGCACGAAGGCGGCGAGGAGGTCGTGATGGTGACCTCCGGGGCGATCGCTCGCGGCAGGAGGATCCTCGACCTCAGCGAGCGCCCCCGCGAGGTCGACGAGCTGCAGGCGGCATCGGCGGTCGGCCAGGGCTCGCTCTTCCGCTCCTACGAGGAGCGGCTGGCCTCGGCGGGGGTGCGCGCCGCTCAGGTTCTGCTGACCGCGTTCGACATGTCGGAGCGGATCCACTACCTGAACGCACGGCAGACGTTGCAGCGGCTGCTCGCCTGGCACGTCGTTCCCGTGATCAACGAGAACGACACGACCGCCACGGACGAGATCACCTTCGGCGACAACGACTTCCTGGCCGCGCAGGTCGCGATCATGATCGAGGCGCGGAGGCTGATCCTGCTGACCGATCAGGTCGGGCTCTACAGCGCCGATCCCCGCTCCAGTCCGGATGCCGAGCTGATCGAGCGGGTCGACGATCCGGCGGACCTCGACCGCTACGAGATCGGCTCCCGGACCTCGCAGTTCGGCTCCGGCGGCATGCGCAGCAAGGTGGTCGCGGCGCAGATGGCGAGCGGGGCCGGGATCGCCGTGACGATCTGCGACGGCACGGCGCCCGGAACGCTGCTGGCGGCGGCCCGCGGCGAAGGGATCGGCACATCGTTCGGGGCGGGCGGCGATCGGGGGCCGAGCTTCAAGCTCTGGCTGCGCTGGGCAACGCCCGTGCGCGGTCGGATCGTCGTCGACGAGGGCGCGGGCGCGGTCCTGCGCCGCAGCGGCTCCTCGTTGCTGCCGGTCGGCGTCACCGCGATCGAGGGGAGCTTCTCCGCGGGTGACCCGGTCGAGGTGGTAGACGGTCGGGGGATCGTCGGCAAGGGCATTTCCGAGCATTCCTCCGAGGTACTCGAGCGCCTGCGCGGCAAGCGTAGCGAGGAGGTCGCCGAGATCCTCCCGGGCGCTGCCGAGGAGGCGATCCACCGGGACAGGTTCGTCCTGACTTAGATTCGGGCCGACGGAGGACACTCCGGCAGTTATCTCCACCCGGGCGGAGGCGTGGGCGATCGATGCGTGAGCCCATACTCACTCCGGGCCGACGGAGGACACTCCGGCAGTTACCCTGTCTGGATGGCGCTTACTACCGAATCCGTTGTCGATGTCTGTGCTCGTGCGAAAGCGGCGTCGTTGGTCTTGCCGTCCGTGTCGACCGCGGACAAGGACGCTGCGCTTGCCGCCACTGCGCGGCTGCTGCGGGAGCGGAACGGGGAGATCCTCGCGGCCAACCTGGTCGACCTGCAGCGAGGGCGCGAGGACGGGCTGACGGATGCGCTGCTCGACCGTCTCACGCTCGACGAGGAGCGGATCGAGGCGATGGCGGTCGGCGTCGAGGCGATCATCGCGCTCTCCGACCCGGTCGGGGAGCTGATCGAGGAGCGGCGCCTCGAGAGCGGGCTCGAGATGAGGCACCAGCGCGTCCCGATCGGCGTGATCGCGATCATCTACGAGGCGCGTCCCAACGTGACGATCGATGCGGCGGCGCTCTGCATCAAGAGCGGCAACGCGGCCGTGCTGCGTGGGTCCAGCTCCGCGGCGGCCTCCAACGCCGTCCTGGCGTCCCTCGCCCGGGAGGCGGTAGCCGAGGCCGGCATGCCCGAGGGGACGATCGAGACGATCGCCGGCGGCGATCGCTCCGAGCTGGCCGAGCTGGCCGGCCAGAAGGACCTGGTCGATCTGATCATCCCCCGGGGCGGGGAGGGACTGAAGCAGGCGATCGAGCAGGTCGCCGAGGTTCCGATCCTCTACGCGGCCTCGGGCAACTGCCACGTGTACGTCGATGCCGCGGCCGACCTGGCGATGGCGCGTGAGATCGCGGTCAACGCCAAGGTGCAGAAGCCGAGCGTCTGCAACGCGGCCGAGACGCTGCTCGTCCATGCCGACGTCGCCGCCGACTTCCTGCCGATGGTGCTCTCCGATCTGGCGCTCGCGGGCGTGGAGATCGCCGGCGACGAGCGGGTCCGGCGGTTCGCCGGCGATGTTGCCGTCTCGAAGGCGACGGACGAGGACTGGGACACCGAGTACCTGGCGCTGAAGATCGCGGTCGCGGTCGTCGACTCCGCGCAGGAGGCGATCGACCACGTCAACCGTCACGGCAGTGGCCATTCGGAGGCGATCGTGACCGCCGACGAGGAAGCCGCGGAGGCGTTCACCGACGCGGTCGACGCGGCCTGCGTCTACGTGAACGCTTCGACCCGCTTCACCGACGGCTTCGAGTTCGGGATGGGAGCGGAGATCGGCAACTCGACCCAGAAGCTGCACGCGCGCGGGCCGATCGGGCTGCGCGAGCTGACCTCGACCAAGTACGTGCTGCGCGGCAACGGGCAGGTTCGCGGATGAGCCGGGTTCCTCCGCGCGGCGCGTGAGCCGTTCGCTCGGCGTCCTCGGGGGCGCGTTCAACCCGCCCCACCTCGGGCATCTGCTGCTTGCGCAGGAGGCCCGCTTCCAGCTCGACCTGGACGAGGTTCTGCTGGTCCCGACCGGGGTGGCGCCGCACAAGCGCATCGATCCCGAGCCGGGGGCGGGCGTGCGCACGGAGATGGCCCGTCTCGCGGTCGACGGAGTCGCGGGCATCTCCGTGTCGGGGCTGGAGGTGGAGCGTCAGGGACCGTCCTTCGCCTACCGTACCCTCGAGTTGCTGCATGAGACGCAACCGGGATGTGAGCTGACCTTCGTGATGGGCGCCGACGTCGCCGCCTCGCTGGAGACCTGGGAGCGGCCGCGTCGTGTGCTGGAGCTGGCGGACGTCGCGGTGGCCGCACGCCCGGGAACCGACTTCTCCGGCGTCGACGCGGCCCTCGGGCGCCTGGGGGCGGCGCCGGCGCGAGCGATCGAGATGCCCGTCGTCGAGATCTCGTCGACGCTGATCAGGGAGCGGCTGGCGGCCGGAAGGCCGGTGCGGTGGATGGCCCCGGACGGGGTCCTCGAGCTGATCCGATCGCGAGGTCTCTACGGTTGTAGGGAGGCACGATGAACGAGCGGACTGAACAGCTGGTGCGGCGGATAGTCGCGATCGTCGATGATCGGCAGGGCACCGACGTCGTTGCCCTGGACGTGGGCGGCCTGCTCGGCTACACCGACGTCCTGATCGTCTGCACGGCTCGCAACGAGCGGCTCGCCAAGGCGATCGCCGAGGAGGTCCACGAGCGGCTCAAGCGGGAGGACGGCCTTCTCCCCAGCAGGGTCGAGGGACTGCCGGAGGCGCGTTGGGTCCTGGTCGACTACCTCGACTGCATCCTGCACGTCTTCGTCCCGGAGACGAGGGATCTGTACCGCCTCGACCGCCTCTGGGGTGAGGCGCCGAAGCTCGATATCTCGATCGACGAGCACTCCGCGACGTCGCAGGCCGCCGGCAACGGCTGAGGCGCCACGACTCGGAATTGCCGTCCGCCGGCGTACGTAGCCTGCGGCCATCGCTGGTGGAACGTTCAGCCGCTCCCTCTTCGGCTTCCGGCCCTCGGAGGTGAACGCGTCGATCGCCGATCTCGAGGGCAACCTCGGACGCCGTGAGGAGGAGCTTCGAGCGCGGCGGGAGGAGATCGCACGTTTGAACGCCGAGGGCGAGGAGCTCCGGGGCCGGCTGGATGGCCGCGACCGCCAGGTGATCCAGCTCTTGGCCGAGCTCAACGCCACCCGCGAGCGGGTCGACGTCGAGATCAGGAGCCTCGCGATCCTCGCGCGGAAGCTGGAGGAGTTGGAGGTGACCTCCCGGGGGGCCGCGACGCGGATCCGTCTCGCCGCCCTTCGCGAGGCGGCCGAGATCGCCGGTGCTTCTCGCGGGAGCGGACGCGATGACGTCCTCGTGGCGATCGAGCGGGCCGTCCAGCGGGTCGCCGGCGACTGGGACGGGGTCGAGGGGGAGCCGACTGAGGAGGTGGCGCACGAGGCGCCGGCCACAGACGTGGTCGAGGAGCTGCGTAGGATCGAGGCTCCGGTCGCGCCGCTGCCGAGCGGTCAGCTCGCCGGTCGGGCCGGGCGCTCGATCAGCGTCGACATCGGCCCCTTCGACGACTTCTCCCAACTCGTCCGCTTCGAGGATGCGGCCAACGCGATCGGCGAGGCGGGCGCGATCTCGATCAAGCGGTTCTCGGGGGGCCGGGCGAGGATCGACGTTGCGCTCAACGAGCCGATCGACCTGCTGCGCGAGCTTGAGTCCCGCTGCGATCTCGAGTTCGTGGTGCGGTCGCAGAACGACGCCGAGATCGTGCTCGACGTCGAGCAGTCCTGACCGTTCGCTCGGCGGCGCTCGGTCTCGTCGTGGCTTCGGCTCAGCGTGAGCTGCCGAAGATCCGCAGCAGGAAGAGGAAGAGGTTGATGAAGTCGAGGTAGAGGGCGAGCGCGCCGATCACCTTCGCCTTGTTCAGCCCGTCGCCGTCGAGACCGCCCTCGCCGATCTTCTTCAGCTTCTGCATGTCGTAAGCGGTCAGGGCGCAGAAGAGGACGACGCCGCCGAAGGTGACGAACCAGTAGAGGACCGAGTTGGCCCAGAACATGTTGACGATCAGGCCGACGATGATCCCGATCAGGCCCATGAAGAGGATCGAGCGCAGGCCCGAGAGGTCGCGCTTGGTGACGTAGCCGTAGGTGGCCATCGCCCCGAACATCGCCGCGGCGACGGCGAACGCGCTGGTGATCGAGGCGGTCGTGTAGATCTCGAGGATGATCGAGAGGGTGAAGCCGTTGAGCGCCGCGTAGGCGCAGAACATGAAGACGGCGACCGGGTAGGAGATCCGGTTGATCGCGAACGAGAGCCCGAGGACGAGCGCGAGCTCGCCGATGATCAGCCCGAAGAAGACCAGCGAGTTGTCCTCGAACCAGGCGAGCATGTCGCTGCTCGCGGCGACGTAGGCGGCGATCCCCGCCGTCAGCGCGAGGCCGAAGAACATCCATCCGAAGACGCCGGTGAGGAAGCTCTGCCGAGCGAGCTGCGCCTGTGCGCCTGGAACCTGCGGGGTGGTGGGCGTGCCGTACTCCATTGGGTGAGACTACTTCGCCGCAGAAGGCGCGCTTCCTCGCGGTTCCGTCCGACTCGAATACGAACATATGTTCGTGAACGCAGCTTCGGCAAACAAGAAAGGTTCGCTCGCTGAGATCGCCATCGCCAAGGACGCGGTGGAGCTGGGCTTCGACGTGATGTTTCCGATGACCGAGCACGGCCGCTATGACCTTGGAATCGAGATCGGAGGTCGAGTTCTCAGGGCTCAATGCAAGTGGGCGCGTAAGAAGGGAGATGTGATTCAGATTCGGCTTGGCACCTCACGGCATACTCCGCTCAACGGGTATGTATGCACGACCTACCCGCCAGACGAAGTGGATGTCGTTGCTGCCCACTGCGGGAACCTCGACCGTTGCTATCTGATACCGATTGACTTGGCGGCAGAGAAGCACATGTTGCATCTGCGGTTGGCTCCGCCGGCTAACGGACATCGAGTAGCGATAAACTACGCGGCCGACTACGAGTTCCCTGGGGCTGTAGCTCAGTTGGCTAGAGCGATCGGCTGGCAGCCGGTAGGCCGTGGGTTCGAATCCCACCAGCTCCATCTTGTCATGAGTCGCGACATATGTCCCACCTGAGTCGGGACATATGTCACTG
>CAZXKG010000095.1:0-10499 GCA_964641695.1 uncultured Conexibacter sp. | reverse complement strand
CCTGCGCAAGCAGGCGCGGAAGCTGAAGCAGCAGGCGAAGAAGCTGGGGCGCTGAGATGGGCGCCCCCGCGAAGTCCACGGGGGGCAGCAGCAGCGAGTTGGTGGCAGATGTCGGCTCGACGACGGCCGAAACCACTCCGAGTCCACGTCGGGCTCGGGGTGGCCGCGTCGCCAAGCCGTCCAGCCCAAAGGCGAGGAGAAGCCGTCGGGCGGAGGCGATCGACGCGGGCGGTGAAGGGCTCGCCAAGACGAAGAGCCCGCCCCGCCACGACACCTCCAGATCGGCCCGCCCCCGGATTCTCGAGGCCGCCCGCAAGATGGCCGCCAAGAAGGGCTATGAGCCGCTTCGGGTCCTCGACATAACAACTGAGGCGAAGATCTCCCATCAGTCCTTCTACGGCCACTTCGCCAACAAGCGGCACGCGGTCGCGATCGCAACCTCCGACGAGCTGGGGACGATCGCCGATCTGGCGATGCGCGGGTCGAAGAGAGACGAGCTTTGGGCCCAGCGCCTGCTCGACGACATCGACAAGGCCCTGGTCGAGACCTACCCTGCCACCGACGGCCCTGAGCGGTGGCTTCGGAAGCTGCTCACAGACTCGATCTGCTCGGACGGATTCGACGCCCTGCGGATCGCGGAGATGATCAAGGTATCGCGGCTCGGACACGGCGAGTTCTACCGCCGCTACGGCGGCAAGCGCGGATGCCTGCGGCGGATCTACTCAGAGGTGCTCGAGGAGCTCCGCGCGGAGGTCATCGAGGGGGCGGACGGAGCGCCCCCGATCTCCCGCCTCGCCACGACGATCTCCAGCGACCCCGACCGCGCTCGCCTCCTGATCCTCGGCGCCAGCAACCTTCCCGACGCCGTGGGGGAGGAGGAGCCCGGCGCGGCGACCCAGGACGCGCTCCCCAAGCTGATCGCCGAGCTCTTCGCCGAGTCGAGGGAGAGCCCGCTCGCGGGGCCGCTGCTCGAGATCCTCGCCGCCGGCGTCCACGAGGTGGTCCGCTCGGCCGTGGTCTCCGATCGGATCGACGCCCTCCCGGACGATCTGGATCGTCTTGCCGGCGCTTGGCGGGCCGAGGCTCCTGCGGAAGACGGCCTACGCCTCGCCGCCTGAGCGCATCCTTGGGCAACTCCCCGGCCCGGGGCGTCGATTAAGTCGGCCGGTTCAGGTAGCTCGCTACGGCGAGTACAACGCGATCCCCGGCAAGTCCTCGAAATCCGCAACGTTGAGGGTCCACACCGCGGCATCCTGGGCGATCGCGCAGGAGGCGATTGCGATGTCGACCTCCCTGCCCCGGGGTTTGTCGACCGCGGCGTAGAGGCGAGCCGCGATGCCGGCTTCCTCAGGTCCGAAGGGGAGCGCCGACGCAGTGGGAAACAGCGCTTCTTGCGCATCCAGCTCTTCGGGGCCTCGGGGTCCTCTCAGCCATTCGTAGAGGACCAGGGACGGGAGCTGGAGCCGCTGGCCGTCGGCTATGGCTGCTCGCATCTCATCTGCGGAGCTGTTCCGACCGCTGAGCGCATCGATCAGAACGGATGTGTCGAGGACTATCAACGCTGGCGATCGGAACGCCGGCCGCCGGCGCGCCGGGCCTCCCGCAGGTCGCGCAGCTCAGCATCGACGTCTCCGCGCGCACGTTGCCGGATCCGTGGGACCAGCGCGTCGAAGTCGGCGAGCATCCGTCGCTTCTCCGTTTCTCCGAGTTGTTCTTCGCGTGCGCTGTAGTCCATGACTGCCTCGCGCACGATCGCGCTCTTGGGCTTGCCACGACGCGCGGCGAGACGATCGAGCGTGGCGGACGTCTCTGGATCCAACGTGAATGTCGCTTTCACTGATGCCATATCGACACCATATCGCCATACCCGGAGAAAAGCAGTAGATCGCGCTCGGTCCATACCGTCTATATATGGGTCAGTTGACGCCGTCCATCTGGGTGAGTAGCGACGACAAGGCCGCTCCCACGACACCGGAGCGGTGCGAGCGGGGGCGGCGGGTGTGTCGCCCCACCCGCGCAAGATCTCTTGCAGAACTGTTAGCGCGCGCCAACAATTCGCTTGCGTACATCTAGCCTGCCGCATTCCGCTTAGGGGTTGCAACCCCTTTGCCGACCTGAATGCGACCTCACTCCTTCGACACCCGAGCCGGATCTCCTTCCACGCGGCTCCTGATCTCCCTCGGCCTGCTCGCAGCCGTCTGCGCGTGCGTTCTTCTGAGCGGCTCGCCCGCCGGCGCGACCGTCGCCCAGCAGCAGGCCGAGCTCGCTGAAGTTCGCGCCGAGCAGGACTCCGTCGCCGACCGGATCGCCGCCGACAACCAGCGGATCAACGCCCTGATCGCCGAGGTCTCCCAGGCGCGCCGGGTCGAGCAGGCAGCCGCCGAGGAGCTCGCCTCCAAGCAGGCCGAGCTAGACACCGCCACGAAGGAGCTCACCGAGGGGCGCGAGCATCTGGCCGAGGTCAAGGCCGAGCTGAGGGAGGCTGTCGACGAGCTGGAGCAGATGCTGGTCGGCATCTACAAGTCCGGCGAGGCGCAGATCATCGACGTGCTGATCCAGTCGACCAACTGGCAGGACGCGGAGATCGACGCCTCCTACCTGAGCCGCCTCGAGCAGTACCAGCAGGACACGATCGCCCGCGTCCGCGACCTCCGTGCCGAGGCCGCCGCGACCGTCGATCGACTCGAGACGACCAAGCAGCGGATCGAGGACGCCCGCGACGAGATCGCCGACCGCGAGGCGGAGCTGAGCCGGCAGCGCCAGTCTCTCGAGTCGCAGGAGGCCGAGCTCGCCAGCGCCCGCGCCTCCCGACGGGCCGTCCTCCAGCGCCTCTCCTCACGCGAGGGTCGTCTGCAGCGCGGGATCGACCGCGCCCTCGCTCCGCCCGAGGTGCCCGACGGCTCCGCGAGCGGAGACGACGTCGCCGCGCCCGCTCCCTCGGCGCCTCCGCCCAACGGCAGCACCGCGAGCTTGAACTCCGACGGCTCGGCGACGGCCCCGGCCAACGCCCCCGCAGCGGTCAAGAACGCGATCGCCGCCGCCAACGCGATCCGCGACAAGCCATACGTCTGGGGCGGTGGCCACGGCTCCTTCGAGGACTCCGGCTACGACTGCTCCGGCGCCGTCAGCTACGCGCTTCACGGTGGCGGCTTCCTCTCCTCGCCACTCGACTCCACGGGCCTCGGCACCTGGGGCGAGTCCGGCGCCGGCAACTGGATCACCGTCTACGCCAACTCCGGCCACGCCTACGCGGTGATCGCCGGCCTGCGCTGGGACACCTCCGGCACCGGCGGCAGCGGCCCGAGCTGGAGCACCGACGTCGGCTACCAGAGCGCCTCCGCCTTCACGGCTCGCCATCCCGCCGGCTACTGAGCCGGCGCTACCCTGGGCTCATGGCTGAGCTCATCCACACCTGTTACCGCGTCCTCGACCCGGAGGCCTCCGTCTCCTTCTACGAGAAGCTGGGCTTCAAAGAGGTGGGACGGCTGGAGATCGGGACCAAGGCGACCAACGTCTACATGGGCCTCCCCGACGACGGCGCTCGTCTCGAGCTGACCCACAACCACGACCGCACCGAGCCGTACGAGATCGGCACCGGCTACGGCCACATCGCAATCACATGCGAGGACCTCGACGGCACCCTCGCCAAGCTCGCCGCCGACGGCATCGAGCCGGAGAAGCCCCCGTACACCGTCAGCGACGGCGGCCCCCGCCTCTGCTTCGTCCAAGACCCCGACGGCTACCGCATCGAGATCCTCGAGACGGCGTGAGCCGCCTGTCCGGACTGTCCCCGACCCCGACTCTGTGATCGATGTCACAATGACTGGCTAGTCAGCCAGTAGCTTCCAACCATGGCCGCAGCCCAGAGTCTTCCCCCCGGTCCGTCCGCCCCCGCCGCCTGGCAGACGCTCGCCTGGCAGACGCGGCCGATCCCCTACCTGGAGCGGCTGCGCAAGCAGTTCGGGAAGACCTTCACCTTCCGTCTGCTCGGGATGAACCCGTTCGTGATGATGTCCGACCCCGACGACATCAAGGCGATCTTCACCGCGCCGCCCGAGGTGCTGCATCCGGGCGAGGGCAACGTGATCCTGCTGCCGATCGTCGGGCCGAACTCGATCCTGCTGCTCGACGAGGGTCGCCACATGACCCAGCGCAAGCTCATGCTCCCGGCCTTCCACGGCCAGAAGATGGAGGCGCTGCGCGACGTCGTCACCGAGACGACCGAGGCCGAGATCGACTCCTGGCCGACCGGCGCGCCGATCGCGATCCACCCGCACATGCAGTCGCTGACGCTCGAGGTGATCCTGCGGGCGGTCTTCGGCGTCGGCGACGGACCGCGTCACGACGCGATGCGCATCCACCTGAACGAGATGCTCGACTTCGCGATGTCGCCGCTCAGCACCTTCCCTCACCTGGAGAAGATCGGCCGCGTCCACCCTCGCGTCGCTCGCTTCCTGCATTCCCGCGAGGCCGCCAACGCCGAGATCCTGGGGTTGATCGAGGATCGCCGCGCGGCCGGCGACGAGGATGGGGACGACGTCCTCTCGATGATGCTCCAGGCGCGCCACGAGGACGGCTCGCCGATGTCCGACGCCGAGCTCCGCGACGAGCTGATGACGCTGCTGGTGGCGGGCCATGAGACGACCGCGACCGAGCTCTCGTGGGCGTTCGAGCGCCTCGTCCGCCACCCGCAGGTCCTCTCCCGCCTGGTCGCCGAGATCGATGCGGGGGAGAGTGACGACTACCTCACCGCGACGATCCGCGAGACGCTGCGCCGCCGCCCTGTCCTCTCGCTCTCGGGCCCGCGCAAGGTCGTCTCCGAGATCGAGATCGGCGGTCGCACCTACGGCCCCGGTTGCAGCGTCGTGCCCAACACCTACCTCGTCCAGCACGACCCGGAGATCTACCCCGAGCCCTACGCCTTCCGTCCCGAGCGCTTCCTCGAGCAGGATCCGGGCACCTACACCTGGACCCCCTTCGGCGGCGGGCGTCGCCGCTGCCTCGGCGCCAGCTTCGCGCTGCTCGAGATGAACATCGTGCTCAAGTCGGTCCTCTCCCGCCTCGAGCTCCGCTCGGTCGGCGACGGCCGGATGGAGGCCCATCGCCGCCGCATGATCACCGTCGTCCCCGAGCACGGCGGCCAAGTCGAGCTGACCCAGCGCGCTCCCGTGGCAAGCACGCCGTCCACACCAGAAGCCACCGCAGCCTGACGCGGTTGGGAGGTTCGTGGACTAGGACGCAGGAGGCGAAGCGTCCTTCGGACGTGAGCTGACGAGGACGACGATCCACGGACCTCCCAACCCGTCAGAGGGCGCCCATCGAGGCGATTAGGCGTATCCGCTCGACCGTGCCGACGGCGTAGCGGCCACCGAGCTCGGTGCTGCGGATCCGGGCGACGTTGACCGCGTTGCGCTCCGGATTGCTCCAGTTGCGCCAGCGATCGAACCCGGCGCTCGCGATCAGCTCGGCGGCGACGTCGACGGCGTTGGCGTCGGGGCCGGCCGCGAGGCTCCTCTCCCGCAGGAACCTCCAGTAGTCGCGCAGCGCCCGCAGGTCATCGAGGTCGCTGAGCGGGCCGTGGCCGCCGACGATCACCTCGGGCTGCAACGACTCGATCCAGTCCAGCGCCGCGATCCAGTTCGACACCGGTCCGGCCCACATCAGAGGGGTGGAGCCCTTGAAGACGGTGTCGCCGGCGTAGACGACCTTCGCGTCGGGAACCCAGAGGACCGCGTCTCCGACCGAGTGCGCCGGGCCGACGAAGCGGGCCACGACGCGCCGACCGCCGACGTCGAGCTCGAGCTCGTCGGTGAAGGTGCTGCCTGGCAGCCGCGGCTTCAGCCCGTCGAACTGGAAGCGCTCGAGCTGACGGCTGAACTCCGCGAGCCCGCTCACGTGCGCTCGAGCAGGCAGCGCCGGTAGGCGGTCGAGCAGCTTCATCGCCGCCGACAGCGGCTTCATCCGGGTGATCATCTCCGGCGGCTCCTCGCGCATCTGCTCGGCCGCCGCGGCGCTCGCGTAGATCTTCACCGAGAAGGGGAGCTCACCGTTGCCGTACCAGTGGTCGCCGTCGCCGTGGGTGTTGAGGAGCTGGGTGATCGGCGCGTCGAGGCCCTCGACCAGGGGAAGCATCTCGGCGAGCATCGAGCGGGTCAGCGCCCCATCCCAGGGCGTGTCGATCAGCAGCGACTCCCCCTCGCCGGCGAGCAGGCCGCCGTTCGACTCCCCGAGCCCGCCGTTCGGCTGCAGCCACGCCCAGGTGCGTTCTGCGATCTCGATCAGCCCGCCGTCGAACTCGACCTCGTCCCCGAGCGGAGTCCGCTCACCAAGCTTGGTGCCCATGCGCGGCGACGCTATCAGCGCCGTCACGATTCCGACCGCTACCTTGGGCGCCCATGCCCACACATCACGAACAGCAGTGGCGGCGGCGTTGGGCCCAGGCCATCTCCGCCCGCGCCCTTCCCGAGGTCGAGCGCCTCGTCGCCATCTCCTCGCCCTCCGGCGATCGCGCCGCAGCTGAGCAGGCCGTCGAGACGGCGAGCACGATGCTCCCGACGCAGGCTGAGCTCGAGCGCATCCCCTGCTCCTCGCCCGACCACGCCGACGACATGGTCGCGCGCCTGCGCGGCAATGGGCGCTCGCGCGTGCTGCTGGTCGGCCACCTCGACACGGTCGTCCCCCACGTCTCCCACCGGCCGACGGAGCGCGACGGCGATCGCCTCTACGGCTCGGGCACGGTCGACATGAAGGGTGGCGTCGTCCTCTCCCTCGGCCTGATGCGGGCCCTCTGCGAGATCCCCGAGGCGTATGCGGAGGTCGCTCTGCTGCTCGTCAACGACGAGGAGTGGCGGACCGACCCGTTCGCCCATGGCCCAGATTTCGCCGGGTTCGAATCCTGCCTCTGCTTCGAGGGGGGTGAGCTGAACGCCGACGGCCAGGACATGGTCGTCGTCCGGCGCAAGGCCGCTGCCGCCTTCCGGATCGAGGCGCGCGGCGTCGCCGCTCACGCCGGAGCCAACCCCGACGGGGGTCGCAACGCCTTGCTCGCGCTCGCCCGCGTCGCCCGTCTGCTGGCCGAGCACCACGATCCGAAGGGCCCGGAAGCGCTGAGCGTGGTGCCGACGATGATGAGCGCGGGGGAGGGCATCAACGTCGTCCCCGGCGGCGGCGAGCTGCTCGTCGACATGCGTGCCGACGACGAGGCCGCCTTCGCCCCGGTCGTCGACGCTGTGCCGGCGGAGGTCGACGGGGTCCAGATCGGGATCGAGCGCCTGCGCCTGTGGCCGGGGATGGACATGGAGACGGCCGCCGCCGGTCCGCTCGAGCGCGCTTCGGCGATGCTCGGCCGACCGATCGTGCCGACGAGCCGCGGCGGCGCCAGCGACGCGAGCAACATCGCCCCGCACGTGCCGCTGGCGATCGACGGCCTCGGACCACTCGGCGGCTACGCCCACGCGCCGGAGGAGCACCTGCTCGTCGACTCGCTCCATTCCCGCGCGGAAGTCGCCCTCGCAGTCACAGCGGCGGTCCTTGACTAAGCGTTCTGGGGAGGAATCTGCTCGCTGAGCGGGCTGGAACCTCCACAGTTCGCCGCGGCCCGCGTAGTCTGCTCTTGGCTTGATCTTGGCTATCCAGCCAACCAGGGTGGCGTCTGATCGCCAGGTACGCGATGATGGCCCCGGAGGGCAAACAACGGAGGGAGTCCAAGAGCATGGCCCGCAAGCAGGTCAAGTCCGTAGCCGGCAAGGTCGTCGCGATCACCGGAGGAGCCCGGGGGATCGGTAAAGCCACGGCCGAAGCGCTGGTGCAGAAGGGGGCGAGGGTCGCGCTCGGCGACCTCGACCTGCCGCTGGCCGAGCAGACCGCCACTGAGCTCGGCGGTCGAGCGGTCGCCTTCGAGCTCGACGTCACCGACAAAGACTCCTTCGCGGCCTTCCTCGACGGCGCCGAGAAGGAGCTCGGCCCGGTCGACGTCGTCATCAACAACGCCGGGATCATGCCGCTGGGGATGCTCGAGGACGAGAGCGACGAGACGGCCAAGATGCTCGTCGACATCAACATCCACGGCGTCATCTACGGCACCAAGCTCGCGCTCGAGCGGATGCTCCCGCGGCGCAGCGGCCACATCGTCAACATCGCCAGCCAGGCGGGGAAGGCGGGGATCCCCGGCGGCGCCACCTACTGCGCGACCAAGCACGCGGTCGTCGGGCTCAGCGAGGCGGTCCGGATGGAGAACCTCGACCGCGGGATCGACGTCTCCGTGGTCATGCCGGCGGTCGTCAACACCGAGCTCGGCTCAGGCCTGCAGAAGACGACCGGGATCAAGAAGGTCGAGCCGGAGGACGTCGCCGACGCGATCGTCGATGCGATCGAGACCAACCGCTTCGACGTCTGGGTGCCGAGGACCTCGGCGGCGCTGAACGTGGTCCTGACCGCCGTTCCGCGGCGCGGCCGCGAGTGGGTCGCCCGCATGGTCAAGGGCGACAAGGTCCTCGCCGAGCCGGACAAGGCCGCGCGCGCCGCCTACGAGCAGCGCGCCGCCCAGAGCACGTCCGACACCAAGGAACCCGCTCAGAAGTAGGTACGGCGCCCCGGCTACGCCGGGACTGGCGACGGACGGACGTGCTGCGTTCCCGTCCCCTACTCGGACGGCGTCCAGCTTTGCTCGGACTGGCGACGGACGTGCTGCGCCCCGTCTACTCAGGATCGAAGGGCGTGGCGCGTCGAAGCGCCACGCCAGTCCCGGTGGAGCCGGGCCGCCGTGTTCAAGACTCGGGTTCGAACGGCATCGCGCCGCGCGGCACCTTCGGTGCGGCGCTGCCGATCGTCCTCGTCAGGTTCCAGAAGATCGGCAGCTCCGGGTAGAGGACCGGCTTGCCCGAGGTCAGGATCGCGGTCGACGTCGCCCGCTCGGTGTCGCACCAGGCGACCACGTTGGTGAAGCCGAGGTGCCCGAACGCTCCCTCGGTGTCCGGGCCGAACAGCGAGAGCGCCTTGGCGCCGAGCATGAAGCCGCGGCTGAAGCGGGTGGGAAAGCCGAGGGTGAAGTCGATCTCCCGGTAGCTCTGCTCGCTCAGGGCGCGCCGGAGCGTGCGCGGCTCGAAGATCCGCACCCCGTCCAGCTCACCCCCACAGCGCAGCAGATCGAAGAACCGGCTGAGCTCGTTGGCGGTGGTGACGACGTTCCCGGCCGGCACCGTCCCAGTCAGGAACTCGGGCCGGTTGGAGAGTCGGACCACGTCGTCGACACCGACCCCGAGCGCCCGCTTGAGAAGGCTCGAGATCGGCGGCAGGACGGGCGCCCCTGTCGCGTGGGCGTGGGCGACTTCGCCGACGCGGTCCGCCGGAACGCCGTAGTTGGTCCACTCGAAGCCGAGCGGGTCGAGGATCTCGGTCGCGAGCACCTCGCGGATCGGCCGGCCCGTGACCCGGTGGACGATCTCGCCGAGGATGAAGCCACCTGAGATCGCGTGGTAGGCGAGCGAGGCCCCCGGTCGTGAGGTCGGCTTCTGGTCGCAGAGCAGCTCGACGATCAGCTCGCGGTCGCCGACGTTCTCCACCGCGAACGCCTCGGGCGGCAGGTTCGGCACGCCGCCGCGGTGGGAGAGCACGTGGCTGATCGTGATCTCCTCCTTGCCGTGCCTGGCGTACTCGGGGATGTACTCGGCGACCCGGTCGTCGATGTGGAGCTCGCCGCGCTGATCGAGCAGGTGCACGACCGCGGCGGTGATCGCCTTCGAGGCGCTGTAGATGCAGTGCGGCGTCTCGGGCGTGTTCAGAACCTCGGCGGCGCCGTCGGGCTCGCTCGGCCCGACCCCCCGCGCCCAGCCGATCGAGCGGTCGAGGACGACCTCCCCCTCGCGGCGCACGCAGACGGATATCGCCGGGTGGACGCCGCTGCGGAACAGACCGCGAACCCGCCGCCAGATCATCTCGACCCGCTCGGGATCGAGCCCGACGTCGGCGGGGTCGACCTCCTCCGCCCGGGTCGTGATCACGTCGAGGTCGTCGGGAACGTCGATCCGCCGGAACGGGTCCGGGACCAGCGGCAGGCGCGGGATCCCGATGCTCGGCATCTGGATCCGCCTCGAGTTCGTGACCCCCATCGCGCAGCCCCTCAACTTCCGCCTTCGCCGACGGCGTCGATCAGCTTCGCCGCGACGTCGGGGACGTAGGCGTAGAGGTCCTCCGGCGGCCGCTCGTAGCCGTCGTCCTCCTGGACCTTCGGCAACTTCACCGGCTCGTGCTCGATCGGCTCCCACGGCACGTTCGCCAGCAGGTGGGAGATGCAGTTGATCCGCGCGTTGCGCTTGTGGTCGGTCTCGACCACGTGCCAGCGCGCCTCGGGGATGTCGGTGACCTTGAACATCGCGTCCTTGGCCCTCGAGTAGTCGACCCAGCGGCTGCGCGAGTGGAGGTCGGTCGGCGAGAGCTTCCACTGCTTCAGCGGGTCGTCGATCCGCGCCTCGAAGCGCTTCGCCTGCTCCTGCTCGGAGACC
>CAZXKG010000094.1:0-10515 GCA_964641695.1 uncultured Conexibacter sp. | reverse complement strand
CGCGGGGCGGAGATCGATCCGCTGGCTGCTCTCGCCGCGCTCCTGGCAGCTGATCGCCGCCGGGCGGAGCTGCTGGTTTTGGGGGCGAGCTACCTGCCGTCGGGGCCTCGAGTTGATCAGGGGGTGGCCACGAGGGAGGCTCTCGGCGGCCTCGTCGACTCCTTGCTCGCCTCCCGGCCCGACGCTGAGCTGCCGGCTCGCGGCCGCGGGACGATCGCCGGGGCCCTGATGGAGGTGATCCGCTCGAGCGTGATCGTTGGGGAGGGCGAGCGCCTGCCCGAGCGGATCGCTGCCGTTCGGGATGCCCAGCGGGGGTTTGGCCGGGCTGGGGCGGTGGAGTTGCTGGCGGCTTGAGGGGCCAGCGGTACGGAAACCGCGCATCGGCCGGATACTCTGTCGACCACGATGCTTTCGGAGACGACCATCAAGCGGGCTGGCGAGGCCCTTGCCGCCGAGGCGGGTGAGTCGGCGCGTGTGATCCTGTTCGGATCACAGGCTCGGGGCGAGGCCGACGACGGCAGCGACGTCGACTTCCTGGTCGTCGAGCCCGAGGTGGAGGACCGATTCGCGGAGTCGGCGAGGTTGATGGGTTTGGTCGGGCGCATGGGTGTGCCCGCGGACGTTGTCGTCGTGAGCGAGGCCCATGCCCGTCGGTGGGGCCAGGTCGAGGGGACGATGATCCACGAGGCGTTGACCGAAGGACGGGTCCTTGCCGACGCCGCCCGATGAGGCACCCGACATCGCGACCGTCCTGAGTCGGAAGGCCGCGGGTGACGAGGATGTCCTCGCTCGACTCATAGATATCCCGGAGGTCTCTGACGAGATGCTCGGCTTCCACGCCCAGCAAGCCGTGGAGAAGCTCATCAAGGCAGTTCTCGCCAAGAACGGGATCATCTACGAGCGGACTCACAACATCGCCTACCTGCTCGAATTGCTCGATCGAGCGAAGATCGAGCCTCCAGGCCAGATCGATCGAGAGACGCTGATCGAGCTGTCTCCCTGGGCCGCTCAGTTCCGTTACGGAGACGAGGGCTTCGCGGTCCTCGACAGGCCGTCAGCTCGTCATGCGGTCGAGGCGACCCGCGCTTGGGCAGACGCTCAACTGGATCCGTAGCGGAGCGACCGGTCTCCAATCGGGGGCCACCCTGGAAAACAAAGGGCGTGAACTTCCTCTTCAAGTTCACGCCCTCTCGATCCGGCGTCCTGGACGCCGCCGTTCAAACTCTCCGGCCTGGGATCGGATCTGACCACCTCGTCAATCGCGAAGGCGACGAGTCGGCCAGCTCCCTCTCCCAGAAGCCGCCCGCATCATAGACACACATGTCCATAAGTCGCAAGTAGGAACCGATCCCGCTCTACCAAGGGATGCAGACATCCAAGGCCAGTTCGTGAACCCAGACGTTCACGAACTGCAACGAGGGACGCGGACGATCGTGCCCACTTTCTCATCGTTCGGACCTGAACCAGCCGTCGCGATCCCGCTGAAGTACGCGCGCGTTTCTGACCAGATCGGAGGCGCCTGGATCCGATCCCTCCCGCACACCCCGGCACGCGTGCGGGAACGCAACGACCGCTCGAGATTCCACTTCTCATCCCACTTTGCGGAGGACCGTGAACTTGAAGAGGAAGTTCACGGTTCTCCCAGAGTCGGATCACAGGTTCTAAACGCAGAGAAAGGCACACAAATGCCCGGCAAGACAATTATCAATTGGACTGGCAGCGAATCTTCGCTCAGCCCTGTGAAGCTGTTTGCGGCACTGCTCGCAACGCTCGCCCTGGTCCTCGTAGTCGGCATACCCGCAAGCGCGGACGCTGCCAACGCCAACGCGCAGCTCAACAAGCTCTCCAAGCAGGTCAAGAAGGCGACCCAACAGGCCAAGAAGGCGACCAAGCAGGCCAAGAAGGCGACCAAGCAGGCAGCCGCGGCCAACGCGGCTGCCGCCGAGGCGCTTCAGATCGCCGACGACGCACTTGCCAACGGCGGACCGCAGGGTCCTCAGGGCGAGCCGGGTCCTCAGGGCGAGCCGGGTCCGGCCGGACCGGCTGGTGAGGACGGAGCTGAGGGGCCAGGGGGGCCTGAAGGCGCTGAGGGGCCAGAAGGACCTGAAGGGCCTGCCGGCGAGCCATGGACTGCCGGGGGCACCTTGCCAGAGGGCGCGACTCTGACCGGTGTCTATGGGGGGAACATCGACCCGAGTACGGGTGGAATGGCATCGATCTCATTCCCGATCCGGCTCGACGGACCTCTCGGCGGAGCAGACATCCATGTCGTTGATGTCGGCGCAACTCCACCAGCCCAGTGCGACGACGGCGAGGGAAGTCCTCCAAGCCCGGCGAATCCTGAGGCGGCCTCAGGGCATCTGTGCGTCTTTGTCACCGATCCGTTCAACATCGGTGGTGTGACCACTCAGGTGGTCAACGCCACTTCGTTGTTCGGCGGTGGCGGGGGTCCCACCGGAGTACTCGTCCTCGCGATGTCCGCGTCGAATCCATTCTCGACCGGTACCTGGGCGGTCACCGGCTGAATCGGAACCGGCATCGGATCTCGGAGAGAAGCTAGGTGATGGTCGACATGCAGTTGCAGCGAGAGGGCAGATGCCCCCGGTTCACTGGCGGACCGGGGGCAACTAACGGCGCATCTAACGGCGATTGGGTGGCGAAGCGAGGGCTCGCGGGATCCATCCGCGGTTTGATGGCCCTCGTGCTGGCGCTGGCTGGGTTCTACGTCGCTGCCGTCGCCTCCCCGGCCTACGCCGATCTGGAGTTCGACACGCAGATTGGTCCCGATGCCGGAGAGGTGGGCACGAACCTCTCGAGCATTGCGGTCGATGGCGCGGACGGGACCGTGTTCATCGCGGAGAGATCTGGACAGGGCCAGAACAACTTCCGTATCAACGCTTACACCTCAGAAGGCGACTTTCTCTTCGCCTTTGGCTGGGGCGTCAAGAGCGGAGCGCAGCAATTCGAGACCTGCAACAGCGCATCCGGATGTCAGGCGGGGCTGAGTGGGTTCGGGGTCGGCCAGTTCGGACCAGGCGAGAGCCGCGTCGCAGTCGACAACGATCCCAGCAGCCCATCCTTTGGCGACCTGTTCGTCTTCAACTCCAGCCGGATCCAGCGCTTCAGCTTCGACAACGAAGGCACGCCGGCAGATCGCTCCGACGACACCGCACTCTTCGAGCTGGCCTGGGGCGGGGGAGTGATCTCTGGAGGGGCAAGCGGCTACGCAGACATCACGGCCGGCTCAGACACGATCACCAACGTCGAGACTACGTCAAAGGCCTTCCGTACCGGAATGCTGATCGCGGGCGCCGGTATCCCGACCGGCAGCAGGATCACTGGGGTCGGTCCAGGCACCATCAAGATCACACAGCAAGCGACCGCTGATGCGACTGGCGCGCCAATCACCAGCCCCGAGGGTCCCGACAACGTCCAGGTCAACGAGGTGCAGGTTCTTTCCGTGCCGATCAGTGAGATCAACACTGCTCAACATCGGGGACTAGCCTTCACGACCCCGAACCCTTCGCCGACAACACACGTCGTGAGACCGGTTCCGCTCCCGAACGACGCGCCTGCAAACGGACCCGGCAGCATGCAGGAACTGCTCGAATCCTTCTCCAACATCGAGCCTGGCGACGTGTCGGTAACCGGCCCCAACGGCGGTCCTTACACGATCGAGTTTCAGGGGCGCTACGCGGATACAGATGTCGACTCGATCAGAAATCTCAATGGGGCAGGGAACCCCGGCACGGCGATCACCGAGACCATTCAGGCGGGCGGTGCAAGTGCGGAGATCTGCACCCCCGCCAACTCCGTGGACTGTGTTGGCGGAGTACCGGGCTTCCTCGCAGGCCAGTTCAGCCCTAGCGTCGAGATCGCTCTCGGGTTGGATGGCGAGTTGCATGTGGCCGACTCTCGCCAGGTCAGCGACAGCGGCGCCGAGTCAAGAGTGCAGCGCTTCGACAGCGCGGGAGCACTGATCTCCGGCTTTGCCATCGAGGCCGGGAATGTGGCTGGTATCGGCGTCTCCTCAGTTGGCGATATCTATTTCGCAGCTGGGTCCATCCACAGGCTGGGCCCGGATGGGAGCCCGCTTGGGACTTTCAACTCACAGCTCAACATCCTGCACGCGGCAGTCGGCTCTGATGACATGGTTCACGCTAGCGATCTAGCCGAGGGGTTGGGAGGATCCGCCCGGGCGATCTACCATTACGATGCCTCAGGGCAGATGTTACGTGTCTCCTACGGAGACGTACAACGCCGCTACACCGCACTAGCGCCATATGCGAATGCCAATGGCGACGTCTTCGCGATCGCAGGGGCTCCAGGGCAGCAGCAGATCGTCCATGTGCCGATCGCGCCTGACGGACCTACGATCGCCCCCGGCACCTCCAGCACGCAAGCGCTTGGCAACACCTACGCGACATTGCGCAGTCGGCTCAATCCGCAGGGCGATGAGAGCAACTACCACTTCGAGCTCGTAACCGAGTCCGAGTACCAGCAGAACGGCTTCGCCGAGGCCATCCGCGTCCCCGAGGATCCGGGCGACGATCCGTCAACTACCGACGGCGTCAAGCTGGAGGATGCCACGGCCGAGATCGGCTGCACCGCGCCCACGCAGGAACTGATCGACGCAGGGGCGTGCCTCTCGCCAGATACCTCATACCGCTTTCGAGTGGTAGCCGAGAACGCTCAAGGTGGTCCATACCGCGGTGAGCCCACGCAGTTCAAGACCAGACCACCGTTTGAGCTCGGTGAGAGCTGGTCGAGCGACGTCGAGAACGCGACGGCGACGCTCCACGCCGAGGCCAACCCACGGAACATCCTTCTCGACGGCTACATCGAGTACGTGAATGAGCAGCACTTCCAGGAGAGTGGCTTCGAGGAGGCCGCGCGCACCGACGATCTCGATTTCGGAAGCGGGACCGAGTTCGTAACTCGCTCGGCGAGCATCACTGATCTGAGCCCAGCGACTACATACCGCTACCGGCTCGTCGTCGAGAACTCCTTCGGCATCGTCGAGCGGGGCCAGGTGCGGGAGTTGACCACGTTCGCCCACTTCGCCCCTAGAACCGACTGTGACAACCAGCAGTTGCGAAGCGGGCGTTCCGCCGAGCTCCCCGATTGTCGGGCTTACGAGATGGTCTCCCCGCAGGATAAGAACGGGGGGGATGCGACTACGGACCCGTCGGCAGTGAACGGCCGGCCGAAGGAGATCGTTCAGGCCGCGCCGCAGATTGGGGCCGAAGGCCGCGGTATTACCTACTCGAGCCTCTCGGCGTTTGCCGATCCGGCAGGAGCCCCCTACGTCTCGCAGTATCTGGCAGCTCGCAGCGAATCGCAGGGAAGGTGGCTGAGTGAGGCGATAGCCATGCCAAGGCAGGGAGCCTCGATCATCGCAAACCCCTACGGCTTCGATACCCAGTGGCAGGGGTTCTCCAGCGACCTCCGCTACGGCTGGATCCGAACCGACGCCGACACGACAGCAGCTTTCGGCGGAATCCCGGGCTACTTCAACCTCTACCGCCGCGACAACAACGCCGGGTCGTTTTCAAGCCTGTGTGCAGCACAGCCGCCAAATCTGGCGAAATCGCAGTACCTCCCGGGCTCGGTTACCTACTCTGCGGATGGTCAGACAAGCGCATTCAGGGCAAACGACAAGTTGACTCCGAACGCCGCTAGTACTGCCGGGCTTTACCAACTGTACGGGTGCTCAGGCAACGAGCGGCGCCTCTTGAGCGTGTTGCCGGGAGGAGCCCCGGCCGTGACGGGAGCGAGGGCTGGGAGCGCTCCGTATGGCGGAATCTCGCATCGAGATGCACTAGTCCAAAATGCGGTATCAGCCGACGGTAGCCGCGTGTATTGGTCGGACAGCGACTCTCTTGGATCGCTCTACCTGCGTAAGAATCCTTTTGCAAGCGGAGCAGAGTGCAGCGGCCCAGGGGCTCCTTGCACGGTGAACGTCTCAAAGGCGGTCTCCTCGCCAGGATCCGAGCAGGCAGTTGAGTTTCAGGGAGCGTCGACCGACGGAACTACGGCGATTTTTAAGTTCAAGGGGGGTCCCCTTGTGAATGATCTTTATAGCTTCGACGCCGAGAGCGGAGTGTCCTCGTCGATCGCCGAGGATGTGGGATCTGTCCTCGGTATGAGCGACGATGCGATGACGGTCTACTTCTCTTCTCGGGCAGTCCTGGACGAGGGTGCCGTGGAGGGGGCGAACAATCTCTATCGTCACCGAATAGGGGCAGGCTATGACTACATCGCCAGGTCTGCCGGCTTGGCTTGCGCAACTCTGGATGAACTTAGCTGCTCCAGAGTCTCGCCTGACGGTGACGCCCTGCTGTTCGCGTCGAGCGACCCGCTTACGGGAGCGGACAACAAGTCAGCTGCTAATGGTGAAAGGACTGACCAGTTCTTCCGTTACGAGGCATCGAGCGACGAGCTCAGCTGCGTGTCGTGCAACCCGACGGGGGCAAGACCGCGCGGCGAGGCGTGGAGGGGGGATCTGGTAGATCCCAGCCGCTTCCACTCCCTTCACGCCCCACGAACGTTATCTGTGGACGGGGACACCATCTTCTTTGAGAGCTACGATGGACTGAGCACACTCGATAACGACGACGAACTCGACGTCTACCGCTGGATAGCTGAGGGCTCTGGGGATTGCGGAGCAGACTCCGACTCCTATTCCGAGTTGAACGACGGCTGCGTCGATCTGATCTCAACCGGGGCAGATGGGGTCCGCGCTGAGTTCCTCGAGGCAAGTGCCGACGGTTCCGACGTATTCATCAGGACCCGGCAGCAGTTGAGCGGGCATGACAACGACGATCTGCTCGACATCTACGACGCCCGGGTGGAGGGCGGGTTTGCAGAGCCCGAACCCCCTGTGGCATGTGAGGGGGAAAGTTGTCAGGGCGATCCTGCCGATGTACCTGAAAGGACCGAGCCGGAGTCGAACCAGCAGGGATCGGGCAACCCTCCAGTCGGCGACGCAGACGGTGGAGCTGAGCGGCGTTGCAAGCAACTATCCCGTCGCGCTGCCTCGAGCGAACGTAAAGCTCGCATGCTGAAGGCATCTGCAAGGAGTGTTGCGCGCCGGGCCAAGACGAGGGCCGGCCAAGCCAGGCGGTCCGGTTCGCCAGCCCGCTCGCGCAGCCTCCGTACCCGCTCGAAGACGTTGAAGAGGAAGGCGAGGGCGATGAGCGAGCAGGCGCAGGCTGAAGCGAGACGGGCCAAGCAGATAAGGAGACGAATGACCGGTTGTGAGACGGAGGGCGAGCGATGAGGCGCCTGGCAGGATCGATAGCCTCCGTGGCGGTAGCAGTACTCGTAGCCGTGTTTGCGAGTACTGCTCACGGCGCATTCGGGATCGATGAGTTCGAATCGTCGTTCACCACCACCGGTAGTCCGGCGACGGTGGCGGGCTCGCACCCGGACAGCGCGAACACGACGATGTCCTTCAGCACAGTGCCCGTGCCAGGTGGCGGGATCCTGCCCGACGAGGGCGTCAAAGATGTGTTGGTCAGCATGCCCGAAGGCTTCGCCGGCGACTCGAACGCGGTCCCACCGTGCTCTCGCGCTGACTTCGCTCAGCAGCAGGCCGCCGCGTGTCCAAACTCTTCCATCGTCGGCTTCGTCGATGCGAATGTCAGGTGGACGCCCGAGCCGGGTGAGCCTTCCCGCTTTCCCTTGTACATGTTGCCCGCCGAACCGGGCGAGGCCGCGACATTGGGCTTTGTTGCCGTTACTATGCCCGTCTTCTTACACGTCGGAATCAGCGAAGCCCCGCCTTACAACGTCGAGGTGGATGCACTCAACAACAACCAGACGTTGCTGATCTACTCCGCGTCTGTGACGGTCTGGGGTGACCCGTCCTCGCCGGAGTACGATGCCGTTCGTGGCATCTGCATCAATGATCCCTCGGCGGCTCCCTGCTCCTCAGGCATCGCTGATCCTCGCGCTTTCATCACCCTGCCGAGGAGCTGCAACGACGAGCTGACCACCACCGCCAGCATCAGCTCATGGCTTCATCCCGAGGTCTGGGTCAGCGCGCCGGCGAGCTCGCCGGCCATGGCCGGCTGTGAAACGCTCGCGTTCGATCCCGAGGTCTCCGCCGGCCCAACCACCACCAAGGCCGCAAGCCCCTCCGGGATTGAGTTCGGGATCGAGATCGACGACCCAGGCCTCACCGACCCTGACGGGATCGCCGCCTCAGATCTCAAGAAGGCGACAGTCACTTTGCCCGAGGGCATGACGGTCAACCCCGCCTCGGCGGGGGGCCTTGGCGCCTGCTCATCCTCCGATGTCGCGAAGGAGAGCTACGACTCCGACTTCGGGGCAGGCTGCCCGGCCAACTCGAAGATCGGCTCAGTCGAGGTCGAGACCCCACTGCTTGAAGAGCACCTCAAGGGCTCGATCTTCCTCGCAACCCAGCACGACAACCCCTTCGACGCCCTGCTGGCCGGCTACATCGTGATCAAGTCCCCGGAGCGAGGTATCTCGATCACCCTGCCCGGCCTGATCGAGGCAGATCCAGACACAGGCCAGCTGGTCGCCACATTCGACAACAACCCAGAGCTGCCTTTCTCGAAGCTCAACGTTTCCTTCAAGTCCGGAAGCCGAGCCCCGCTTACCACTCCTACCACCTGTGGGGCCTATGAGATCACCACCGAGCTGACCCCGCACTCGGGCAACGCTCCGGTGGTCGCGACAGACACCTTCACGATCGACCAAGGCCCCGACGGCGGGGCCTGCCTTGCCGGCGATCCTGTCCAGCCCGGTGATGTCGCCGACTCGGCGGAGCTTCCCTTCGACCCAGAGCTTTCGGCGGGAACGACGTCCAAGCAGGCCAACTCCCACGGCTCCTTCGTCCTCAACCTCAGCCGAGGTGATGCTGATCAGAAGTTCAGCATCCTGGATCTGAGGATGCCCGAGGGGTTGACCGCGAAGCTGGCCGGAGTCAGCGAGTGCTCCGACGCCACCCTGGCAGTGATATCCGATCAGGCCGGGACGGGAGCGGCGGAGATGAGCTCGCCCAGCTGCCGCGCGGACGCGAGGATCGGAACAGCCACCGTCGGTGCCGGAGCGGGGCCAAACCCGATCTACGTATCCACCGGTAAGGCATATCTGGCCGGCCCCTACAAGGGCGCCCCGCTCAGCCTCGCGGTCGTGGTCCCCGCACTCGCAGGACCCTTCGATCTCGGGACCACGGTGGTCCGAAACAAGCTCGACATCGACCCCAGAACCGCCCAGGTCTCAGTCAGGTCCGACCCCTTCCCCCAGCTTCTGCACGGTATCCCGGTGGCGCTCAAAGACATCAGGGTCAAAGTCGACCGCCCCAACTTCATGCTCACGGGAACAAACTGCGATCCGCTGCAGATCCAAGCTGAGATCGGGGCAAGCGACGGAGCAAAAGCCAGCCTCACCAACCACTTCCAGCTCTCCGGCTGCGGCGAGCTCGGCTTCAGCCCGAAGCTGAACCTCGACTTCGGCAAAAACCCCAAGGACACCAAGGCCAACGCCCACCCCCAGTTGAACGCCAAGCTGTCGTTCAATGAGGGCGATGCCAACATCAAGAGCGTCGAGGTGGCCCTCCCCCAGGGCATCCTCCTAGACCAAGAGCGCCTAGGCCGCATCTGCTCCCGAGCCAACTACGCGGCCCAGACCTGCCCAGAGGAGTCCCGAGTCGGCTACGCCAAGGCAACGACGCCCTTGCTCGACGACCCAGTCGAAGGCCCCGTCTACCTCAAAGCCTCCGACAACCCCCTACCCGACCTGGCGGCCGACCTCAACGGCCAGATCGACGTCGACCTCTTCGGCCGGATCGATCAGAAGACCAACAAGAAGGGCCTCAACCAGATCAGGAACACCTTCGACGTCGTTCCCGACGTCCCTGTCTCCGATTTCGAGCTCACCCTCGACGGCGGCTCCGACGGCCTCTTGGTCAACAGCCGCAACCTCTGCACGTCGAAGACGGCCCAGCGCCTCAGCATCGAGATCTCCGCCCACAACGGCTACTCGCTCTCGGAGCGGCCCCTGATTGGATCGGCCTGCACCAAGCTCGCCAAGCAGAACCAGAAGAAGGCGGAGAAGCTGAAGAAGAAGGCGGCCAAGTTGTTGAAGAAGGCGAAGAAGGCGAAGAGCAAGAAGAAGGCCAAGAAGCTGCGCACGCAGGCCCGCAAGCTGAAGCGGCAGGCGAAGAAGCTGGGGCGCTGAACGATGGGCGCTCCCGAGAAGGCCACGGGGGGCAGCACGCGAGAGGACTCCACCACGACCCCGAGCCCGCCCCGCAGGGCTCGAGGCACGGTGGGGAAGGCGCAAAGTCCCCGCCAAAGACGCAACCGCAGGGCGGAGGCGATCGACGTGCTCGCGGATCTCGCCACCTCGAAGGCAAGACCCCACCACGACACCTCGAGATCAGCCCGACCGCTGATCTTGGCCGCAACTCACAAGATGGCCGCTCGCAAGGGCTACGAGCAGCTTCAGATCAAAGACATCACCCAAGAGGCGCAGATCTCC
>CAZXKG010000093.1:7642-10575 GCA_964641695.1 uncultured Conexibacter sp. | reverse complement strand
TCACACGCTCCCCTTCGCTCCCGCCCGGCCGACGACCACGCGCGGGATCCCGGCCAGATCCGGAAGGGCTTGCACCGATACGAACCCGGCCTCGGCGAGCAGCGCGGCGACCCGCTCGTCCTGCCCGGCGCCGACCTCGAGGGCGACCGCGGCGCAGCGGACCGGCCCGCTCTCGGCGTCGACACTCATCTCGGCGCGGCCTCCCTCCGCCCCCGCTCGGCGATTCGGGTCCGCGCGGTCGCTGTCCATCTTGCAGGGGCCGCCGTCCGGGCCCTCGTCGATCGCTCGGCGATTCGGGCCCGCGCGATCGCTGTCCATGGCGGCAGCAGTGGCCGGCGGGGCCTCCTCGACAGCCCGGCGCGTCGGCTCCACCCTCCCGGCAGCACGGCGCGTCGGCTCCGCCTTCCCGGCAGCACGGCGCGTCGGCTCGATCCGCGCGATCAGCGCCCTGATCGCGTCGAGGCCGTCGGGTCCGGCGAACAGGGCGGCCTCCGGCTCGTAGCGAACGATCTCGGGCGCCAGCGTGGTGAGCTCGCCTTCCTCCACGTAGGGGAGGTTGGCGACGATCAGGTCGAACCCCCGCGGCCGGCACGCCGCCGGGAGCTCGCCGAGCTCGAAGCGGACCCTCCCGCCGCCCTCGACCCGCGCCGCGTTCGCCCGCGCCAGCTCGAGCGCAGCCGCGGAGGTGTCGACGGCCACCACCTCGGCCTCGGGCAGCTCGTCGGCGATCGCCAGCGCGATCGCGCCGCTCCCGGTCCCGACATCGAGAACGCTGCGGGGCCGCTCCCGCAGGGCGACCTCGACCAGCAGCTCGGTCTCCGGACGAGGGATCAGGGCGCGGCCGTCGACCCGGAGCTCGATCCGCCGGAAGCCCTTGCGGCCGAGGACGTAGGCGACCGGCTCGCGGGCGACCCGGCGGCGAACCATCGCCCCGAACGCACGGGCCTCGGCCCCGCTCACCCCGCGAGCGGACTCGACGACGAGCGCGGAACGACTGAGCCCGGTCGCCTCGGCGAGCAGCAGCTCGGCATCTAGACGCGGGGTCTCGACGCCCGCGGCGCGCAGCGCGTCCGTGGCCGCCGCAAGCGCGTCGCCGACGGAGGCGACCGCCATCCCGCCCGCCATCGCTCAGCCCGCCGGGGCGCCGGCCTGGGCTTCGAGCTTGCGGCGCTTCTCCTCGGCGCCGAGGGCGTCGCTGAACTCGCGAAGCTCGCCGTCGAGGATCTCGTCGAGCGCGTGACTGGTCAGCTTGATCCGGTGATCGGTGACCCGGCCCTGCTGGAAGTTGTAGGTCCGCACCTTCTCGGAGCGTTCCCCGGTCCCGACCTGTGAGCGCCGCTCGGCCGAGATCTCCGCCTGCTGGTCGGCGATGGCCTTCTCGAGCAGGCGAGCCCGCAGCACGCGCATCGCCTTGTCGCGGTTCTGCAGCTGCGACTTCTCGTCCTGCATCGAGACGACGATGCCGCTCGGCTTGTGGGTGATCCGCACCGCCGAATCCGTCGTGTTGACCGACTGCCCCCCGGGGCCGGAGGAGCGGTAGACGTCGACCTGCAGGTCGTTGGGATCGATCGCGATGTCGACCTCCTCCGCCTCGGGAAGCACGGCCACCGTCGCGGTCGAGGTGTGGATCCGGCCCTGCGACTCGGTCTTGGGGACGCGCTGTACGCGATGGGTCCCGCCTTCGTACTTGAAGACGGAGTAGGCGCCCTCGCCCTTGATCGCGAATGTCACCTCCTTGAAGCCACCGACCTCGGCAGCGCTCTGGGAGATGTCCTCAGTCGAGTACCCGCGGGACTCGGAGTAGCGCGTGAGCATCTTGTAGAGGTCGCCGGCGAACAGGGCCGCCTCGTCCCCCCCGGCCCCGGCCCTGATCTCGACGATCACGTTCTTGTCGTCGTTGGGATCCCGTTCGACCATCGCCAGCCGGATTCCCTCGGCGAGCTCCTCGAGCTGGGCCGGCGCCTCGGCGACCACCTGGCGCAGCTCGTCGTCCTCCTCGTCGACGAGCAGCTCGCGAGCGCCCTCGAGATCGTCGTTGAGCGCGCGCCAGCGCTTCGCCAGCAGGTGGGCGTCCTCGAGGTTGCGGTACTCGCGACCGACCTCCGCGTAGCGATCGCGGTCACCGATCACCTCGGGATCGGACATCTCCCGCTCCAGCTCGGCGAACCGCGACTCGATCTGGTTGACGAGCTGCTCGATCACACCAGGGACGGTACACCCGCCCCGGCCGACACCTCGGCGTCAGGGAAGCTGCATGAGGTCGACGTCGAGGGCCCTGTATGTGGGCTTGGCACGTCGGTCGCGAGTACACAGCGTCAATCCATGCTCGTTCGCCGCCGCGCCGACCAGCGCGTCATACACGGAGCCACCCGCGATTCCATGCTCGGCCAGGGAGCCGAGCAGATCGCGGGTCCCCCGGGGGCTCAGATGCCTAGTCCGGGGGAAGTTGAGCTCGATCACCCGCGCTGCCGCCGACGGGTTCAGACGTCCCGAGCCCGGCAGCCGAGTCAGGACGGAGAAGGCCTCGAAGGCCGCATGACCGGCGAGGCCGAGCTCGAGACCGGCCAGCGCTGTCAGCACCCGACCGTGATGCTCATGATCAGCCAGCGTCAGCGCGACCGCCACGCTGGTGTCAACCAGGAGATCGGGGGCCTCACCGCTGGTCTGCATCGCGAAGCGCCCGGACCAGCTCGTCGTCGACCTGCTCGCCGGAAGGAGGAACGACCCAACGTCCCTCGCGCTCGATCAGCTCATCACCGGCTATCGGCTCGATTCGCAGCCCGGCTCCGTCGGCCGTGATGTCCACCTCCCCATGGCGTATCCCGACTTGCTCGCGCAACGACTTCGGCAGTACCACGCGGCCTGCCTTGTCAATGGTCGTCTTCATGGTAGAAGATTACCATGAGCCCTGGCGTCTTTGGTCTTCAGCGGGA
>CAZXKG010000093.1:0-7542 GCA_964641695.1 uncultured Conexibacter sp. | reverse complement strand
TCATCTGATCTGACCGTGAGCCGGGCTCCTACGCGCTCCATTCCGGGTGAGCTGCCAGCAGCGCCTCGATGTCCTGGAGGTCGTGCGGACGAGCGGCCGCTCGCTTCATCGCCAACAGGTGCGGGCCCGAGCAGACTCTGACCTCGAGCCCGTCCAGCTCGGCGATCTCGGAGTCACGAAGAAGGTCTTCGTAGCGCGGAACGTGAGGAACCCCCTGGAGCACGTCCACCTGGCCGAGGTCGGTGGTGACGAGCGCCATGTCCCCGGTCCGCAAGAAGACTGATATCGCGTCGGAGGAGAGGTGGTGCTCGCCGGCCATGACCTTCCCGTTCAACCCGGCGAGGACGGCGGCCAGCCGGTCCAGGTTCTCCGGATCGGGATCGGGAACGAGATCGACGTCCCGGGTGAACCGTTCGTGGCCCCAGGCGATCACAGCGAGTGCGCCGACGAGGACGAAGCGCACCTCCGCCTCGACGAGCGCCTCGATCAGGCCGCGCAGGCGATAACGGGGGCGGCTCATTCGCTCGAGTTGGCCGCGCCGGTGAAGGCGGAGATCGTCTCGATCATGTCGAGGCCGTCGCTGAGGTTCTCCCCGAGCGACCTCGCTCCAGCAGCTCGGAGGCGATCCGCGATCGCCGCCTCGTTGATCGTCCACGGGTCGCTCGGGCCGAGGCCACTCGAACGCTCGCTCGTCAGGCGGTGCCCGGCGGCGGCGAGGATCCTGACAAGCGTCGCGGCCGACGGGGACTTGGTCCCGCGCTCATAAGCGGACAGCGTCGGCTGGGAGGTCGCGGCGCGGGCGGCGAGCTGCCGCTGACTGAGCCCGGCATCCAGCCGGGCGCGCTTGATCAGGGCGGGGACGGCCATACTGAGGGGAGAGTATATCCGTCTGGATATGACTCCTGACCCAGCGTGCTTGGCGTTCCGACGGTGCCTGCACACCCATCACCGCGTAGCTCAGTCCCAATCGATGCGCAGCCCCTCCAGTTGGGCCTTCAGGACCTCCGCCACCCGCGCTCGCTCGGACTTGGGATCGTCGGCGCGGGCGAGGCGGAGGGCGCATTCGATCAGGGAGCCGAAGATCGAGACGGCCAGCTCGGGGACGGGGAGCTCGCGGATCTGGCCGGCGTCGATCGCGGCCTGCAGGCCGGCCTCGATCAGGCCGAGGCCGTAGCGACGCTCGAACTCGTGCCACTGCTCCCAGCCGAGGACGGCGGGGGCGTCGATCAGGGTGATCCGCTGGACGCCGGTGTCGAGGCTGGCGTCGAGGAACTGGTCGATCCCCGAGACCAGGGCCACGTAGGGGTCGGCGTCCAGATCCAGGGAAAGGCCGGCGACGAACTCCTCCTCCACCTGCTCCAGGACGCCGGCGAACAGATCCCGCTTGTCCTCGAAGTGGTGGTAGAGGGCGCCGCGGGTGACGCCGGCCTCGCCGACGATCTCCTCGGTCCCGACCGCCTCATAGCCACGATCGGCGAACAGCTTCCGCGCCGCGGCGAGCAGCGCGGCGCGGGTCGCGTCGCGTCTCTCGGCCTGTGTCCGCCTCGTTGCCATGAATACCTACGCACTGTATGTTATTACGTACTGATTGTATGTAACTTCAGATGAGCGCCGTCGAACGCGCCCGAGGAGGCCCCGATCATGATCCAGACCATCGACGGAGCGGCGAAGGTCGCGCGACTCAGCGCCGGCAACGTCCACTACCGGGAGTCGGGCGAGGGCGAGGGCGAGCCGATCGTCTTCGTCCACGGCTTCGCGTGCAACTCGGTGCTCTGGGACGGCGTCGCCGCCGAGCTGGATGACTCGATGCGCTGCATCCTCCCCGACTGGCCGATGGGATCGCATCCCGAGGCGATGGACCCCGACGCCGACGTCTCCCCTCCCGCAGTCGCCGCCCTGATCGCCGAGTTCCTCGAGCGGCTCGGCCTGAACGGCGTGACGATCGTCGGCAACGACTCGGGCGGCGCGGTCTCCCAGATCCTCGTCACCGAGCACCCCGAGCGAATCGGTCGCCTCGTGCTGACCAACTGCGACGCCTTCGAGACCTACCCGCCCGGCCACTTCAAGCTGATGTCCCGGGCTGCGCGCCTCCCGGGGTCAGCCGCCTTGCTCGCCGGCTCGATGCGGATCGGCGCGATCCGGCGCTCACCGCTCGCCTACGGATGGCTGACCGAGCGCCCGGCGCCGGAAGCTGCGTTGCGCGCCTGGGTGGACCCGCTGATCAACGACCGCGGCGTGCGCCGCGACGGCATCCGCTTCTTCTCGACGGCCGACACGGCGCAGACGATGACGGCCGCGGCGAAGCTGCGGGACCTTCAGATCCCGGCGCTGCTCGTCTGGGGCGATGCCGATCGCTGGTTCACGATGGACCTGGCGCGGCGCCTGCAGAACACGATCCCGGACTGCACGCTGATCGAGGTCCCCGGCGGCAAGACCTACGTCCCGTTCGATAGGCCGAGGGAGGTCGCGGCGGCGGTAGCCGACTTCGTTGTCTAACTGCCGGGGAATCCTCCGGGCTACGCCCGTCCGGTTCCCCGGTTGCCCAGCGAAAGTTGGAAGCAGGGGCGGAGGCGCAGAGTCGGGTCGGCAAGGAGATACCTGCCGACCGGATCCTCCGCTTCGCGTCCGGTCCGGTCCGTTGCCCGGTGTTGCCTGGAAGCTGGGGCGTCGGCGCAGGGTTGGGCGGGTTACTTCTTCTTCTCGGCGCGGCGGCGGAAGCGCTCGACGCGGCCGCCGGTGTCGACCAGCTTCTGCTTGCCCGTGTAGAACGGGTGGCAGGCGGAGCAGAGCTCGACGTGGATCTCGGACTTGGTCGAGCGGGTCAGGAACTCGTTGCCGCAGGCGCAGCGGACGTGCGCCGTTACGTACTCGGGATGGATCTCGGTCTTCATCGCCACCAAGTGTAGCCAGCGTGGGAAGAGGCGCCCACGCCGCTCTCCTATGCTCCTGCGTTCATGCCCGCCGACCGAGGACAAGGACGCTCCGCAAACCGACGGACAGCCGGCTCCGATGCCCACTTCCGTCGCAGACGGTTGATGGCGATGGGAGCCATCGCGCTCTTCCTCGCCCTCAGCGCGCTGCTGATCCGCGCCTGCGTCGGCGACGGGACCGACGGCGAGGGCAAGGGGACGGCCGAGGGTGGAGATTCGGTCTCCCAGGCTGCCTCGCCGCCGCCGCCCACAGCGCTGGAGCAGAACAAGGAGAACGCGGCCGATCAGGAGCTCGCGGTCGATCGCGTTCTCGGCTACACCCCGTTCCTCAAGGAGGGCCGGATGAAAGGGGCGCGCAACGTCGCGCTCACCTTCGACGACGGCCCCGGAGCCCAAACCGAGCAGGTGCTGAAGATCCTCCACAAGCACGACGCTCCCTCGACCTTCTTCATGAACGGCTACGTGATGGACGGCAACGAGCACATCGTCCGCAAGATCGCCCGCCAGGGCCACGCGATCGGCAACCACGGCCAGGACCACGCCCACATGGCGCAGCTCAGCAACGGCGACCAGGCCGACCAGATCGACCTGGTGGACGACCTGCTGGTGGCCGACGGCGCCCCCTCCCCGAAGATCTTCAGACCGCCCTACGGCTCGTTCAACGAGGACACGATCAACCTGCTCAGAAAGCGCGGAATGCTGATGGTGCTCTGGAGCATCGACACCACCGACTACGCCCAGCCCGGCTCCGAGGCGATCGCCGCCCGGGCGCTCGAGGAGGTCAAGCCCGGCTCGGTGATCCTCATGCACGACGCGGGCGGCGATCGGTCGCAGACGATCGAGGCGCTGCCCAAGATCCTGCGCGGCCTGAAGCAGCGCAACCTCACCCCGGTGACCGTCCCCGAGCTGCTCGACACCAACCCGCCACCGCGCAACCAGAAGCTGGAGAGCGCCGTCGAGGTCCCACCGCCCGGCGTCGCCTCCGTCGGCTGAGCGTTCGCGCTGAGCCTGGAGTCACAGATCCGCGCTGAGCGAGGCTTAGTATGGGCAGATGAGCGAATCTGACGCACCGATCCACGGGTTCGAGCCCGGTCAGCCCGTTTGGGTAGAGGACGCCGACGGCAAGCGCCATCCCGGCATCTTCGTCGGCGACAACGAGAACGCGAGCTGGTTCGGCGGCGGCCCGAGCGCCTACGTCGCCCACCCGGAGGGCAAGCAGGCGGAGGTCGTCTCGGTCTTCCGGGTCACCGCGCGCGAGGAGTAGCGCCCGCTCAGCCCGACGCGATCGGAAGCTGCGTCGAGCCCGGTGAGCACACCTTCCCCGGACTCTCGATCAGCAGCGGCCCGTGAAGCCCTCGCCGGCGATGCTCAGCAGCCGACCGGCGGCCGCCTTGCCGGGGTAGCTCAGACCTCCTGATACAGGGGGCCGTCGCCGCCCTCGGGCATGGTCAGACGACCGCCCTTGGCGTTGATCGCGCCGCACTGCACGCAGTTGGACGCGGTGACGTGGACGTCGACCTCGGGCTCGTTGCTCTCGAGCTGCTCCTCGGGGATCTCGTAGACCTGCGCCGGGCACATCGAGACCCAGGCCTGGGCGACCTCGCGCGGGACGTGGGTCTGGATCCGGACGTGGTTGGGCGCGTCGTCGCGGGTCGCGTTGCCCGAGAGGAACACCGAGTCGAGCTTGCTGAAGGTGAGCTCGTTGTCGGGCTCGGGGTACTTCTCGGCGGCCTTGCCCAGGAAGACCTCGACCTCGGCGTCGGACTCGCACTCCTTGTGGCCGGGGGGAAGCGCTCCGCCGGACATCAGCCAGGCGTTGGCGATCGCGCCGAAGGCGACGAAGCCCTTGTCACCGTGCTGGCGGACGTTGCGCGACTTGTAGAGCTCCTTCTCGATGTCGGAGCTGCGGACCTTCTCCTCGTAGGCGGAGAAGTCGACCGAGTCAGGGTCGGCCTTGAGCGAGTCGACGATCGCCTCAGCCGCGTAGATCCCGGCGTGCATCGCGTAGTGGATGCCCTTCAGGTACGGGATGTTGACCATCGAGACGTTGTCGCCGGCCATCACCATGCCCGGCACCGCGAGCTTGCGCGGCATCGACCAGTAACCGCCGGAGGGGATCGTCTTCGCGCCCCAGCCGACCCGCTTGCCGCCCTCGAGCAGGTCGCGGACGAACGGGTGCGTCTTGAACTGCTGCAGCAGGTCGTGGCAGGAGAAGGTCGCGTCGGTCGTGTCGAGGCCGGCGACCATGCCGATGCAGAGCTTGTCCTCGCCCATCGGGTAGATGAAGGAGCCGCCGAACTCGTTGTACTTCGGGGACTTCCGCAGCGGCCAGTTCATCGTGTGGATGACGCGGTCGAGCGGCTTCGGAACCTCCCAGACCTCCTTGACGCCGATCTCCCAGCGCTTGTCGTCGCCGGCGATGTCGAAGTAGTCGACGGCGCAGTCGGTGAGATGACCAAGGGTCCCCTCGGCCAGCACGGTTGCCTTCGCCATCAGGTCCGAGCCGGGCTCGAAGTTGCCGAGCTGGTTGCCCTCGCGGTCGCGGCCCTTGTCGCCGGAACGAACGCCGCGGACGATCCGGTTCTCCACCAGCAGCTTGTCGGCGACGGTCTCGGTGAGGATGTAGGCGCCGGCCTCCTCCGCCTTCTCGGCCAGGAAGCGGCTCAGCTTCGAGACCGAGGTCACGTAGTTGCCGTGGTTACGGAAGTTCGGCGGGGGTGGCTTGAGCGGGATCGCCTTCGACTTGGTGAGCAGGTAGACGGCGTCCTTGGTGACCTTCTGGTAGACGGGCCACTCGCTCGGATCGAGACCGGGGAACAGCTCCTCCATGGCGGAGGGGCGCATGTTGGCGCCGCTCAGGTTGTGGGCGCCGCAGACCTTGCCCTTCTCGAGCACCGCGACCGGGATCTCGCCGAGCTGCTCGGTCAGCTCCGGCTCGTCCTCCAGCAGCTGCATCACCCGCACAGCGCAGGCGAGGCCGGCGGGGCCACCGCCGACGATCACGATCCCCGCTTCGAGGCGCTCGTCCTCCGGATCGGTGGGGGCGCCGATGTGCTCGCCGGGATCGAACGGGGGCGGGAACTCTGAGGGTGCTACGGAAGGCATCGAGGGGAATCCTTTCGAGATCTGTTTGAAGCCGGGTGCCCCGCGCCGCCGCGGGACACCCTGAGCTTCGTCAGGGGCCTGAGCCTGGTCGGCTCAGCCGCCCTTCTTGGCCTTGATCGCCTCGGTCAGCTTCGGCAGGATCTTGTTGAGATCGCCGACGACGCCGAGGTCGCAGTACTCGAAGATCGGCGCGTTCGAGTCCTTGTTGATCGCGAGGATGTTCTCGCTGTTCTGCATGCCGACCTTGTGCTGGATCGCACCGGAGACGCCGGCGCCCAGATACAGCTTCGGCGCGACGGTCTTGCCCGTCTGGCCGATCTGGGTGGCGTAGGGGATCCAGCCCGCGTCGACGATCGCACGGGTTGCCGCGACCTCGCCGCCCAGGGCGGAAGCCAGCTCGCGAGCGACGGAGAGGTTCTCCTCGCTGCCGAACCCGCGGCCGGAGCCGACGAGGATGTCGGCGTCGGTGATGTCGACGCCGCCGCCGTCACCGGACTCACCGCGGTTGACCATCGTCGCCTTGGTCGAGAACTCGGAGATCTCGACGTCGACGTCGACGACCTCGGCGTCACCGCCGCCGCCCTCGACCGCGTCGAACGCGTTCAGGCGGCCGATGATCACTCCGGGCTCGGAGACGTAGCCGACATCGACGACCGCCGAGTCCTGCAGGACCGGGCGCTCGGCGATCAGCTTGCCGCCGTCGGCCTTCACCGCCGTGACCTCCATGGTCACCCCGGCGCTGAGGCGCGCCGTCAGACCGGCGCCGATCTCGAAGCCGAGCAGACCGCCGCCGAAGAGGGCGTAGGAGTAGCCGTCGTCGGTGATGACCTTGGCCATCGCGTCGACGATCGGCTGCGCGAGACCCTCGGGGACGGACTTGGCGCGGTAGACCTTGGCGGCGCCGTACTTGCCGAGCGACGCGCACTTCGCGTCGTCGACGTCGCCAACGACCAGGGCCGCGGCGTCGCCACCGATCTCGCCGGCCAGCTTCGCGGCCTCCGAGATCGCGCCCAGTGAGTTCGCGTTGAACTCGTTCTCGTCGCTGTGGAGGGCGTAGACCAGAATGCCTGCCATCTAGATCAGCTTCCTTTCCTCGAGCCAGGCGACGATCTTCTCGACCGTCTCGTTGGTGTCCTCGTCCTCGATGATCTCGCCGGACTCCTTCTCGGCGGGCGGGTTGATCGCGAGCACCTGGGTCTGCGAGCCGGCCTCGCCGACCTTGCCGGCCTCGATGCCGACGTCGCCGGTGGACTTCGAGTCGAGCGGCTTCTTCTTCGCGCCCATGATCGCCTTCAGCGAGGGGTAGCGCGGCTCGTTGATCGCGTCACCGACGCTGATCACGGCCGGCGTCTGGATCTCCACCGTGTCGTAGCCGTACTCGGCCTGACGACGGCAGGTCAGCTTGCCCTCGGCGACGTCCATCTCGATCACCTGCGTCAGCGACGGCATCTTCAGGTGGTCGGCGACGACGGCGCCGATCGTGTAGCACTCGCCGTCATCGGACTGC
>CAZXKG010000092.1:0-10650 GCA_964641695.1 uncultured Conexibacter sp. | reverse complement strand
CGAGCCGACGGAGGAGGCCCCGGCAGTCATCTCGCCGGGCCAGCACCCCCATCTCACCCGAGGACTCTCGATTCCCATCCCCGCATACCGCTCCCGCTCACACCCCGTCAGCGAGTAGATGGCGTCGAACGCCCGGCGCGCCGGCTCCACGTGCTCCTCCGAGAAGTGCTCCCAGACAAAGCGACCGACCGTCCGTATCCCGATCCCCCGCAGCTTCGCGATCTCCTCGAACTGGTAGTTCTGGTCGAACATGACGAGGTCGAGCCGGTTGCTCGTCGCCCATGCCTCGTACTCCGCCCACGGGATCAGGTAGTCGCTCGCCGCCGTCACCCTCTCCTGCGCCCAGACGTCGTCGGTGTCGACCCGGTCCGGGCGGATGTTCGTCTTCCGGGAGGGCCGGGCGAGGACGAAGGTCTCGTGCCCTAGCCCCTCGAGCGTCTCCCGGATCTGGCGCGCCACCACCGCCTGGCCGCGGTTGAACCAGTAGGCGACGACGCCGATCCTAAGTCCACCGCCGTCGCCGCCGAACCGTGGAGGAACATGCCCGCCCAGCGAGCCGAAACCTCCACGGTTCGAGCTCGCCGTGCCCGGTCCAGGTTTTTCCGCGTCCCCGTCCATGCAGACACCCTTGCACGGCGCCGATCACCTCGGTTTCTTCACCCTTCGCTCGCCGATCTCGGTTGTGCGCCGCCCCGAATCCGGGTCGGCGATGAAGCGCGCCGCGGCTACGGCAGGACGGAGCCCGCGATCGCGGTCACCTTCCACTCGCCGTCCTCGCGGGCCATCGGCATCAGCATCCAGCCGACGCCGGCCTCCTTGTAGAGGACGAAGGCACGGTCCCCGTCCACCCTCGCGGTGCCGATCTGGATATCGGCCATCCGCTTGCGGGACTTCTTGTCGAGATGGCCGCTCATCGCCTCGACGACCTGGGCGCAGTCCATGTCCTCGGCCTCGGGAGCCTGCTGCGCGAGCTGCATGAGCTGCTCGGTCATCGCCTCGGCCATGTAGGCACACGAGAGGGCCCAGTCCTTCTTCACGCGAGCCTGCAGATAGCCGTTGAGCACCGCGGCGGCGCCACGAAGATCCTCCTCGCTGGCCTCCTTGCCGAAGGTGTGGATGCTGTCGTCGCCGCCCTTCGGAGCCTTCGGGGCGCCGATCGTCTCCACCGGCGGTGCGTCAGCCTGCTTGACCGTCTTCGGCTCTTCGCCTCCACTGGACCCCTTCCCGTCGTCCTCGCCCTTGCCGGAGTCGCCGCCCTCGTCCTCGGTGGTGGTTGCCGGCGTCGTCGCCTCGGTCGTGGGCGTCGAGGCGGCGGTCGTGGTCGACTCGTCGTCTCCGCCGCAGCCTGCGATCAGGAGCAGCGCGGTCGCCGCGATCAACGCGATCAGCGGCTTCAGGTAGCGGCGGGCGGGCGTGGGGTTCTGTGTGACGGGCATCATGTACCGCCATGTTTACATAGCGCCGCCGCCGGGCGCGCTGCTTGCCCGGTCGAGTCCGGTGTCGGCGTCAGGAAAGGCCCTGACGCGCTTCGCTGACGAGCGTCACGGCCTCGGGGAAGATCATCCGGATCGCGTCGCGGACCTGCGTCGCCTGCTGGTCGGAGCTGCCCTCCAGGTCGATCTGGCCGATCGCCGCGACCGTCATCTCGACCGCGAGGCGGATCGCGTTGTCCGCCCAAGCGACCTTCTGCGTGCTCTGCATCGACTCGGCGAGCTCCCCGAGCCGCTCCCGCAGCTCGTCGGGGTCGCCGAACATCCCGCCGAATCCACCAGCTTCCATTGCAACAGCCTAGCCAGTTGCCGTTGCCGACCACCGATCACGGAACGCACGGAACCAGCGCCCGCTCCAGTGGCCCGCTGGTTACGTCGGCTCGGCCGTCCGGACCGCCTCAGCGTCCATCACGCCGCCGCGCTTCATCACCGTCGCCAGCAGCTCCATCGGCAGCGAGAACATCGCCGCCGGAATCGCGACGAGGATCGTGACGACGTAGTCCATGTAGTAGAGGAAGGCGCCCTTGGCACCGGCGCGGTCGGGGATCCGCTTGGCCCGCGCGTTGCGGAGGAAGTTGTCGCGGTAGGTGAAGGCGTTGACCAGGGTCTGCCAGGCGAGGCCGTAGGAGCGGTTGGTGAACGGCGTCCGGCACTCCCGCAGCTCGAGGCCCTGCTTGGCGAGCAGCAGCTTCAGCGACTCCGGGGTCAGGTGCAGGCGGTGCAGCTCCGGCTCCAGGCCCGCCCACTGGGCACCGCCGAGGCCGCCTTGGAAGCTGCGCCGGTTCGGCGCGACGAGCTCGACCGTGGCGCCGTCGTTGGCGGTGATCAGCCGGTGGATCTCGGGCTCGACCTCCGGCGGCTTCTCCGCCCGCGTGACTGCGAGGCCGCAGTTCTCACAGCGGTCGAGGACGATCTTCTTGCCGCGGTCGAGGGGATCGTGGGCCGCCGTCCATCCGTAAAGGGTCTGCCCGCAGGCCGGACAGGGGTAGTGCGCCTGCTCCTTGTCGGAATCGCCGATCGCCATAGGGCCCGATGCTAGTGCGACCACCAGCTTGGGGGCTGCGTCGACCGCGCTGCCCTGCGCCCGGTAAAGCTGGATTCTGGCCGCTTGAGGTGGCCTTGCGTGCCTGAGTCGTTGTTCAGCCGTACGTCTAGCGAGCGACGCACGACCTCGGCCCGTCAGGCGTCCATCCACCCTCGTCAGCGAGCGCTTCGCCCAGTCGAGCGCGCGGGGCCGCTACTTCCCCAGCAATCCCCGCTCCAGCGCCGCGGCTACGAGGCCGGCGCGGTCGGTCACTCCCAGCTTCTGCTGGATGTGTCCCCACGATGCGCGGACCAGGCGCCGATTGGGGCAACCGCTGCGATCTCGACGTTCAGACCGTCAATCGCCACACTTCTGGCTCACAATTGTTACATTACTTCTCTGGAGGTGATGTAACGTGGCCCGTATGAAGCGACTGCAGATATCGCTCGCCCCCGAGATGGATCGCGAGCTGGCGCGAGCGGCGGAGCTCGAAGGCGTCTCGAAGGCCGAGGTGGTGCGCCGCTCGCTCGACGAGCGGCTGCGGCCGAAGCCGGAGATCGACTTGCCGGTTTCCAGCGCCAAGCTCCGGCCCGGGATCGACCTCGCGGACGCGCGGGCGCTCCGCAAGCTGATGCCTGGATTGGGCGACTGATCGAGATCCTCGTGCCGTTCCTGCTCGACACGAACATCCTCCTTTACGCCCTGAACGAGCGTGTCCCTCAGCACGAGCGGACGCGGCACTGGCTCCAGGGAACGCTGAGGCGTGAACGCGTCCTGGCTACGAGCTCGGCGCTTACCGGGCTTGTCCGGATCTGGAGCAACCGGCAGATCTTCAAGGACGGCGATGCGCGCGAGGCGTTCGACTTCGTCGATGCCTTGTTCGATGCCGGTTTGGAGGTGGTCGAATCGACCCCTCGCGACTGGCCGATCTTCCGCAGCCTCTGCCTCCGCCACGGCCTGACCGGCGACGACGTACCGGACGCCCACCTGGCGGCGGTCGCGATCGAGCACGACGCGACGCTGGTCTCCCACGACCGCGGGTTCGCCCGCTTCGAGGAGCTGCGGAGGCTGGACCCGATCGCCACGAGCGAGTGATCCGGGACCCGGCTCAGCCACCGAGGTTCGTAGCGGCGGAGGAAGGAGCGGACCGCGGTCGAGGAGATCGAGTCCCCGGCTCGCTCTCTCCCGCGCCGGTGGCGACCCTACTGCTTGCCCAGTAATCCCCGCTCCAGCGCCGCGGCTACGAGGCCGGCGCGGTCGGTCACTCCCAGCTTCTGCTGGATGTGGGCGCGATGGCTCTCGACCGTGCGGATGCTGAGGAAGAGCTGCTTGGCGATCTGGGCGTTGGTGTGCCCGAGGGCGATCAGGCGCAGGACCTCGGTCTCGCGGTCGGTCAGCTCCTCGCCACGACCGCCGGGCCGGTCCTGTGCCAGTCGCGCTCCCAGCGAGGGCTCGAGGTAGGTCTTGCCTTCCGCCGCCCGGTGGATCGCCTGGACGAGCTCGGCGTCGGCGGCCTCCTTGAGCACGTAGCCGCTCACCCCCGCCTGCAGCGCCCGGCGGGCGAACTCGAGCTCGGTCTGCATGGTCAGCACGACGATCCGCGTTGCGGGGCTCGCCTCGCGGATCTCCTCGAGGGCATCGAGGCTGGAGCGTCCCGGCATGTTCAGGTCGAGAACGAGGACGTCCGGCTTGTGGCCGCGCACGTAGCGGATCGCTCCGTCCACGTCTCCGGCCTCCGCCACCACCTGCATGTCGGTCTCGGCATCGAGCAGCATCCTCAGCGCGCTGCGGATGACCGCGTGGTCGTCCGCGATCACCAGGCGCAGATCGGCGGTCGAGCTCTCACCGTCCGAACCAGTCGATCGCTCCCGATCCGCTGTCTCAGCTTCTCCCACCTGCCTGAGGCTACTCGCGCCACGGCCGCGCGCATCCGTGATTTCCCGCAGGGCAACCGACGGAAGCGGACGGCGAAGCCGAAGCATTCCGGTGGCAGGTGTCTCGCCCCGGGCTATCTTCAGTGCATGGCCGACGGCAACGCCGCACCGATCCTCGACGAGGCGCACCTGCGTCGCCTGATCGAGGTCGGGCGCAAGCTCGTCAGCGAGCTCGACCTGGAGCGGCTGCTGGGCGAGGCCCTCGAAGCCGCCCGTGAGCTGACGGGCGCCCGTTATGCCGCCCTCGGCGTGCTCGCCGAGCATCGCGCCGAGCTGGAGCGCTTCCTCACCCTGGGGATGGACGCGGCGACCCGCAGGCGGATCGGCGACCCGCCACGCGGCCACGGCGTTCTCGGCCTGCTGATCGAGGATCCCGGGACGGTCGACGCGATCCGGATCGACGAGATCTCCGACCATCCGCGTTCGACCGGCTTCCCACCCGGCCACCCGGAGATGCACTCCTTCCTCGGCGTCCCGTTGATCGTCCGCGGCATCTCCTGGGGGAACCTCTACCTCACCGACAAGACCGAGGGCTCGTTCACTCCCGCCGACGAGGAGGCGGCGAAGGTCCTCGCCCACTGGATCAGCGCCGCGATCGAGAACGCCCAGCTCTACAACGGGATCGAGCGTCAGCGCGACGAGCTGCGCCGCGCCGTCCGCGGCCTGCAGGCGGCGAGCGAGATCGCCGCGGCGGTCGGCGGCGAGACGGACCTTCAGCGGATCCTGGAGACGATCGTCGAGCGCGGCCGCCTGCTCGTCGACGCCGACTGGCTCGCGATCCTCCTGCTCGATTCCGACGGAACCTCGCTGCGGCTGGTCGCGCCGCTGCGCGGGGAGGTGGAGATGCCCCTGCAGGGGTCGGAGTTCGAGCCCGCCTGCCGCTCCCACGAGGTCGCCCACCTGCCGCGGATCCCGCACGACCTCCGCCAGGCGATGGACGGCGATCCCGACCCCGAGCACATCGGCCGGGCGATCACCGACGCCGAGGAGGCCCATCCCGAGCCGGCCACCGTCGTCCCGATCGTCTTCCGCGGTGGCTGCCTCGGCGCGCTCGTCGCCTCCGAGGCGGGCGGCGTGGTCGAGCGCGCCGACTACGACGAGGAGCTGGTCCTGCGCTCGATCGCGGCGAGCACGGCAACGGCGGTCGGCACCGCGCGCTCGGTCGCGGTCGAGCGGGTCCGCCAGGGGGTGGAGGCCGCCGAGCGCGAGCGCGGCCGCTGGGCTCGCGAGATCCACGACGACACCCTGCAGAACCTCGCCGGAGTCAGGCTCACGCTCGCCCGCGCGCAGCGGCTCGCCCAGTCCTCGGAGGTCGAGAAGGCGGTCGGGGAGGCGCTCGGACGCACCGACGAGGCGATCGCCGAGATGCGGCGCCTGATCGCCGATCTGCGCCCGGCGGCGTTGGACGAGCTCGGGATCGGCGCCGCGCTCGGCTCGCTGGTCGAGCGGATCGCGGCGGGGCGCGATCTCGAGGTCGATCTCAACGTCGCGATCGGGGTCAGCGCGGGAGGCGACCGCCCGCGCCTGCCCGCCGAGGTCGAGATCACGATCTACCGGATCGCCCAGGAGGCGCTCAACAACGTCGCCGCCCACTCGGGCGCACGCCGGGCGATCGTCGAGGTCGTCTCCGACGCGGAGGAGGTCGTCGTCGAGGTCAGCGACGACGGCGTCGGCTTCGACCCGTCCGCCAGCTCGGGCGGTGAGGAGCGCGGCTTCGGGCTCCGCGGGATGGCTGAGCGCGTCGCCCTTCTCGGTGGGACGTTCGCGATCGACTCCTCGCCCGGCAACGTGGCCCCGTCCCGCGGAGCCACGATCCGAGCGGAGATCCCCGTCGAGATCCCATCAATCCGTCCCGTACCGCTGCTCGATCAGGTCGAGGGGGGTCTTGACGTCGCCGAAGTCCTCGGCGCCGATCCGGTGGCGGAACACCCAGTAGGTCCACGCCTGGTAGGCGATGACGATCGGGACCAGTAGCCCCGCGATCACCGTCATCACCGTCAGCGTGTACTGAGAGGAGGCCGACTCCGCCAGCGTCATCGAGAACGCGGCGTCGGTGCTGGAGATCATCGTGTGCGGGAAGAGGTCGACGAACAGCGAGGCGAAGAGCAGCGCGATTCCCAGGCACGTCGCCGCGAAGGCCTTGGCGGCATGGCGGCGGATCATCGGCACCGCCACGACCATCGCCGCCGCCGCGAGGACGGCGAGGATCACGGGCAGCGCCTCGACGGCGTCGTGACGGGCGAAGGTCCAGATCACGAAGGCGATCACCAGCGCCGCGGCAGCCGGCATCGCGACGATCGCCTCGCGACGGGCGCGCGGCTCCAGATCCCCCTTGGTCCGCAGGCTGAGGAAGACCGCGCCATGCGCGTAGAAGACGGCCAGCGTCGTCAGCCCGCCGAGCAGCGCGTAGGGGGTGAGCAGGGAGAAGATCGTCCCGGTGAGCTCCTTGTCGGCGTCGATCGGCGAGCCGCCGACGATGTTCGCGAAGGCGACGCCCCACAGGAGCGCCGGGACGAAGCTGCCGACCGCGATCATCCACTCCCACTTGTCGCGCCAGCCCGGCTCATCGCGCTTGCCCCAGAACTCGAAGCCGACGTTACGCACGATCAGGGCGGAGACGATCAGAAACAGCGCCAGGTAGAAGCCGCTGAACAACGTCGCGTACCACTCGGGGAAGGCGGCGAAGGTGGCGCCGCCGGCGACGATCAGCCAGACCTCGTTGCCGTCCCAGATCGGTCCGATCGTGTGCAGGATCGCGCGCTTCTCGTCGTTGTCGCGGCCGAGTCGCTTCATCAGCATCCCGACCCCGAAGTCGAAGCCCTCGAGGATGAAGTAGCCGATCCAGAGGATCGCGATCAGCACGAACCAGACGACCTGGAGCGTGGTGTAGTCCTCCATCAGAGCTTCGCCCTCCCGGCTGTGGTCGTGGTCTGCATCGAGCCCGCGGTGCCCATCAGTAGGCCAGCCCCAGCGCGGAATCCGGTTCGTCGGCGTCCTCCTCGGAGGCCGGGCCCTTGCGCGCGGTGCGGACGAAGATCCGCCCGGCGATCAGCGCCAGAACCCCGTAGAGGAGGGTGAAGCCGACCAGCGTGATCGCGACCTCCGCCGCGCCGACTCCCGGCGAGACCGCGTCCTCGGTCTTGAAGAGCCCGAAGACGACCCAGGGTTGGCGGCCCATCTCGGTGAAGATCCAGCCGGTCGAGGAGGCGATGAACGGCAGCGCCGTCGCCGGGATCGCGAACTTGAGAAAGCGTCGTGAGGTCTCGATCCTGCCGCGGTACGCGAGCCACCAGCCGAGCGCGCCGAACGCCAGCATCAGGAAGCCGCAGCCGAGCATCGCGCGCCACGACCAGTAGGTGACCGCGATGATCGGGGCGTACTCGCCGGCACCGTACTTCTCCTGGTAGGCCGCGTTGAGGTTGTTGATGCCCTCGATCTCCCCCTGCGGGTAGCCGGTCATGATGAACGAGAGGAGGTTGGGAACCTCGATGTTCCGGTTCAGCCCCTCGGGGTTGCTCTCCAGGTCCCCGGTCGCGAAGAGGGAGAGGCCGGCGCCCTGCTCGGTCTCGAAGACCGCGTCGGCGGCGGCCATCTTCATCGGCTGCTGCTCGGACATGAGGACGCCGAAGAAGTGGCCGACGACCACCGTCAGGACCGCCGCCACGGCGACCGTCGGCAGCGCTGAGCGGATCGAGGAGCTGAACACGGCGCGCTCGTTGCCGCGCCGCAGGTGCCAGGCGGAGATGCCGATCACGAGCATGCCCGCGGTCAGCACGCAGGCGAGGATCGTGTGCAGGAAGGCGTAGATCGCGGTGTTGTTGGTCAGCAGCGCCCAGATCGAGGTCAGCTCGGTCCGGCCGTTGGCCATCTCGAAGCCGACCGGGTGCTGCATCCACGAGTTGGCGGCGAGGATGAAGTAGGCGGAGAGCACGGTCGCGAGCGCCACGGCCCAGATCGTCGCCAGATGCAGGCGCCTGGGCAGCTTGCCCCAGCCGAAGATCCAGAGGCCGAGGAAGGTCGACTCGACGAAGAAGGCGGCGAGGCCCTCCATGGCCAGCGGCGCCCCGAAGACGTCGCCGACGAAGCGCGAGTAATCCGACCAGTTCATCCCGAACTGGAACTCCTGGACGAGCCCGGTGGCGACCCCGAGCGCGAAGGAGATCAGCATCAGCTTCCCCCAGAAGCGCGTCGCCCGCAGCCAGTGCTCGCCGTGGCCGAGATGCCAGCGGGTCTGGCAGTAGGCGGTGAACAGCGACATCCCGATCGTCACCGGAACGAAGATGAAGTGGTAGAGGGTGGTGATCCCGAACTGCCAGCGGGCAAGCTCGAGGGCCGAGATGGCGGCCGAGAGGGAGGAGTCGAGCATCGACGCCGACGTTATGGGGGTATGCGGGCGCTTACATCCCGGCGAACCCCTGTAACCCGCTGCGGGAAAGTACGGATGTCCCTCAGCGACGCTTGCGCCGGAAGACGTCGTCGACCAGCGAGGAGACGCGGTCGAGGAAGAGGATCCCGTCGAGGTGGTCGATCGCGTGCTGGATGCAGCGGGCCTCGAACCCCTCGCTGCGGATCGTCCCGCCGGCATGCTCGACGACGATGCTCGTCGCCCGGCGCACGTTGGCGGTCAGGTCGGGGATCGACATGCAGCCCTCGCGGCCGACCTCCGATCCCTCGGCGCGGACGATCCGGGGGTTGGCGATCACGAGCCGTCCGCTTCCCGTCCCCTCCGGGATGCGGGGGTGGTTGGTGAGGTCGACGACCGCGACCCGGACCAGCTCGCCGATCTGCGGGGCGGCGAGGCCGATGCAGTGATCGATCGAGTCCAGGATCTCCAGCAGGTCGGCGGCGACCCGCTCGATCTCCTCCGGCTGGGCCGGCGCGGCGACCTGCTTCAGCCGGGGATCCGGGTAGAGGAGGACCTCGCGTTTGGGCATCGGTCCGCGCGGCTGCCCGCGTCAGAGCTCCTCGGCGTCGAGCGGGTGGATCCCGACCTCGACGGAGGTGGCCGCCCCGACCTCGGCCAGCCGGGCGCTGACGCCCTCAGCCGTGGCGGGGCCGAGCTCGACCTCGAGCGTCATCACGTAGAGCGGGCTGTCGGTGGCGCCGCCGAGCTGGGTCTGAAGGTCGGTGACGTTGACGCCGAGCTCGGCCAGGGCCGTGGTGACCGCGTAGACGATGCCGGGGTGATCGGCGCCGTAGACGGTGATCACGTGGGTGGGGGCCGCGGCGGTCGTGGTCTCGTCGACCTTGCTCACCGTCAGCGCCTCGAGATCGAGGATCCGGCGGGCGTTGGTGAGCGCCGCCTCGACCGCCTCGCGGTCCGGACCGGGGCCGCCCGATTCACTTGCCTCGGGGGTGGAGACGAGCAGCATCACGGCGAAGTGCCCGCCGAGGTTCGCCATCCGCGAATCCTCGACGTTCCCGTCGACCTCGAGCAGGCCCGCGGTGATCGCGGCGACGATCCCAGGACGGTCCTTGCCGATGGCGCTGACGGCGAAATGACCCACGCGCCTAAGATACGCGCTCCTCATGTCATTGGATACGGCTATGAACCCCGCCCAGATCGAGGACGAGAAGCGCTTCAACCGGCTCGCCGGGATCGCCGCGATCATCGGCGTGCTGGCCCTGCTGCTCTCGATGGTCCTGCCGAGCAACCTGACCGGGATCGAGAACGTCGAGCTGCTCGAGCGGTTCGACGCTCTGAACGGGGACATCGTCGTGCAGGCGGTGTTTCAGGCGATCGCCTACCTGCTCTTCGCCCCGCCGCTGCTCGCCCTGTTCAGATCCGTGCTCGCCCGCAGCGAGGCGGTCCGCCCGGGGTTGAGGTCGATCGTCGTCGCGGCGCCCCTCTTCCTGGCCGTCGCCTCGGTCCTGATCTGGTTCGCCTACGACGCGGCGTCGACCACGTTCAACGCGGCCAGCTTCGACCTGGCGCCCGCGCAGCCCGCGCCGGACGGCGTCGCCGGCGAGTTCTGGTCGGCGGTGGACGAGGGCCTGGACGATCATCGAGAGCAGCTCGCCGACGACGCGTTCGCCGACGAGGTCACGGCCCAGATCGCGCTCGGCGCGAGGCTCGCCGGTGGGCTCGGCCTCGCGTTCGTGATTGTCTACATGTCGCTGCACGCGATGCGGGTCGGCTTGCTGACGCGTTTCTTCGGCACGCTCGGGATGGCGCTCGGCATCGGCACCGTTCTCTTCGGTC
>CAZXKG010000091.1:0-10697 GCA_964641695.1 uncultured Conexibacter sp. | reverse complement strand
CGACCTTCTCCTTCATGTCGCCGGGGAGAAAGCCGAGCCGCTCGCCGGCCTCGACCGCCGGACGGGTGAGGATCAGACGGCTGACCTCGCGCGACTCGAGCGCGGCCACCGCCATCGCGACAGCGAGGAACGTCTTGCCGGTGCCGGCGGGGCCGATCCCGAAGGTGACGGTACGCTCGCGGACCGCGTCGACGTAGCGCTTCTGGTTGACGGTCCGCGGCGAGATCGTGGTGCCGCGATGGCGCCAGATCGTGTCCTCGAGCATCTCCGCCGGGTCCAGCCCGGCCTCGTCGGCGCCGTCGACCGCGTCGATCGTCCCCGGCTCCAGCTCGTGGCCGCGCTCGACCAGCTCGACCAGCTCCTCGACCAGCACCTGACCCTCCTCGACCGCCGTCGAGCTGCCGTCGAGGGTGATCACGTTCCCGCGCAGGAAGACCTCGCAGTCGAGCCGCTCGTCGAGACGATCCAGCACGGAGTCGCCGGAGCCGGCCAGCTCGGCCGCGATCTCGTTGTCGATCGTCAGCTGCCTACGCGCCAAGACGCTGCCGCACCGTGGTCGAGATCCGCTTGCCGTCGGCCCGGCCGCCGACCTTCCCCATGACGACGCCGATCACCTGCCCCATCTGCTTCTGCTCGGTCGCGCCGGTGCTCGCGATCGCCTCGTCGATGATCGCGATCAACTCGTCGTCGCCGAGCTGCGCGGGCAGGTACACCTCGATCAGCTCGGCCTCGGCCCGCTCGGCCGCCGCCTGCTCGGCCCGGCCGCCGTCGGCGAACGCCTCCGCGGCCTCCAGCCGCCGCTTGCGCTCGCGCTGAAGAACGGCGACGGCATCGCCGGAGCCGAGCTTCTCGTCCTGCTGCAGGGAGCTGGTGAGCATCCGCAAGGTCGCGACGCGCTCACGCTCTCCGGCCTTCATGGCCTGCTTGGTGTCCGCTTGGACCCGGTTGAGGATCGATTCGCTCATGCCACCAAGGGTAGACGGCGCGACAACGGATGCGGCAGGCGATCAGGCCCTCGCCGACGAGACCCGCTCGACCTCCCCCAGGGGCATCTGCAGAAAGCGCGTGCCGAGCTCGCGGAAGGAGTCGACGTCTCCGGTGCAGGCGAACCGGTACTCGCCCTCCTCGGCGGCGCCCGAGGAGAGGCCGGAGGCGTCCAGCAGGCGCTGGATCTCCGCGGCGATCGCGTGCCCCGCGGTGATCAGCCGAACGTCCCGCCCGAGCATCCGCTGCAGCATCGGCGCGATCAACGGGTAGTGGGTGCAGCCGAGGACGACCGTGTCCACCTCGGCCTCCTTGAGCGGCTCGCAGTAGCTCCTCACCGTCGCGACCACCGACTCGTCGAAGGGGAAGCCGTTCTGGATGATCGGCGCCAGGTCGGGAGCGGGCACCTCCGTCACCTGCAGCTCCCGGCCGAAGCGGCGCAACGCCTCCCGATAAGCGCCGCCGGCGACCGTCGCGGGGGTCGCGAGCACTCCAATCCGCCCGGATGCGGTGATCGCCGCCGCGATCTCCGCCTCGGGATCGATCACGGTCACCACCTCGACGCCGTACCCCGCGGCCAGTCCGCGGACGGCCTCCGCCCCGGCGGACGTCGCCGAGTTGCAGGCGATCACGAGCAGCTTCGCGCCCCGCTCCAGCAAGTACTCCGCGTTGGCGACCGAGAGCCCCCGGAGCTCCTCCGCGGACTTCGTCCCGTAGGGGAAGTTGGCGCTGTCACCGAGGTAGAGGAAGTCCTCCTCGGGCAGCGAGACGAGGCACTCGTGGAGGACGGTCAACCCGCCAACCCCCGAGTCGAACATCGCAATTGGGAGTGATCCCTCGGCCGTCACAGCCAGACCATCAAATCACCCCGCCCGGGCCGTGAGCCGCGGAGGACGACGGAGCGCGCCGCGCCCTTCCCCGGAGAGCGTGCTGGGCCAAGCGATCCGAGGACGCACAAGGCGAAGCGGCCCCAATCCCTTGTCGTTGAGGCCGTGAGCCGCGGAGGACGACGGAGCGCGCCGCGCCCAGCGCGCTCTCAGAGGAAGGGCTTCGCGGTCATCACGTAGATCGTCAGGATCACGATCAGGCCGGCGAGGGCGCCCATCCGGGCCATCTGCGCGTTGAGCGCCTGGAACTCCGGGGAGAAGCCTCCGCCCGGGCGCTCGAGGTCGCGCTCGGCGATCGCGATGAGCTTCCTGCCCTTGGGCAGGAAGAAGCCGTGAACGAAGCCGAACAGGACGATGATCGCGACGAACCCCCAGCTGACGAAGAAGCTCCCCATCCCGAAGGGCCCGTCGGCGCCGAGGTAGATCCCGGTGAGCAGCACGAGCGTCATCCCGATCGTGCTCGGGCCACGGTCCCAGGCGAGAATCGCCCGGGCCACCGTGGGGACGGCCTCGCCCCCGCCCTCACGCTGGGCTGTCATCGCGAACATCCCGTACGCGAGCGGTGGCCCGAAGGCGACCAGCACGGAGACGATGTGGGCGAAGACGACGACATCGTAGAACTGAACCGCAGCGCTGATCATGCTCGTGACCATACCCGGGCCGGAGGTCGATTCGAGACGACTTCAGGACCCGTCGCGATCGAGCAGGAGCACCGACCAGCCGTTCAGCGCGCGGCTTCGGCGCCGGGAGAAGCCGGCGAGTGCGAACGCCGCCCCGACCCGCTCCTCCTCGCCGGCGAGGATGCCGCTCAGCAGCAGGTGCTCGGGTCGATCGATCGAACCGGCCCGCATGCGGCCGGCCAGCTCGAGCAGCAGGGGCGAGGTCAGGTTCGCGACGACCCAGGGGGCGGCCGGCGGGGCCTGCTCGCGCAGGTTGAGCCGCTCGAAATCGACGCTGACTCCGTTGTCGGCGGCGTTCGCCGCCGCGATCTGGACCGCGGGCATCTCGTGGTCCACCCCCTGAACCGGGCCCCAGCCCATCGTCGCCGCCGCGATCGCCAGCACTCCCGAGCCCGTCCCCCAGTCGAGCAGGGCTCCCGTCGCCTCGCCCGCGTCGGCGAGCGTCAGCATCTCCTCGAGGCATCCCCGGGTCGTGGCGTGGGAGCCGGTCCCGAAGGCGCGCCCCGGGTCGACCACCAGCTCGATCTCGGCTCCGCCCGCGGCCGCCGCCTCCCAGGAGGGCCTGACGATCATCCGGCCCCCGCCGACGACGACGGGACGATGGAAGTCGCGCCAGCGGTCGGCCCAGTCGTCGGGAACCTCGGTCGTCTCGACCGAGACGAGTCCCTCGCCGGCCGCGGCCTCGACGTCGGGAAGCATCGGTATCTCACCCGGCGGGCCGTAGACCGCGTACTCGACGTAGCCGTCCCCCCGCGACTCCTCGACGCCGCCGGGAGCGAGCTCCAGCAGCTCGGCCAGGATCGTCTCGGCCTGCTCCGGCCGGCACCGAATCGCGAGCCTGATCACGATCTCAGCTCAACGCGCGGCGGACGCGCTCGAAGATCCCCCCGCGCGATCCCCCCGGCTCGTTCCGCTCTCCCAGCGAAGCCTCCAGCCGCTCCGCCAGATCGCGCTGCTCGTCGCTGAGCCGCACCGGCGTGACGACCGAGAGCGCCACGTGCAGATCGCCCCGCCTGCCGGGCCTGCCGAGGGCCGGCAGGCCCTCTCCGCGAACCCGGATCGTCTCCCCGTGTTGTGCTCCGCCCTTGACCTCGACGTCGACGACCCCGGTCAACGTCTCGACCGGGAGGGTGGCGCCTAGCATCGCCGCCGTCGCGCTCAGCTCGAGCACGGTGACGAGGTCGGAGCCCTCGCGAACGAACCGCTCGTCCTCGGCGATCTCCACCTGCACGTAGAGGTCTCCGGGCGCTCCCCCCGAGGGAGCCTCGTCGCCGGCGCCCGTGATCCGGATCCGTTGTCCGTGCTCGATCCCCGCCGGCACATCGACCTCGTAGGTACGCTCGCGCCTCTCCACGCCGCGCCCGCCGCAGACTGCGCAGGGCGTCTCCGCGACCTTGCCGTCGCCCCGGCAGGTGGGGCACGCGGCAGCCCGGACCATCTGCCCGAACGGAGTCCTCGTCACCTGGCGGACCTGGCCGGCGCCGCCGCACGTCTCGCAGGTGACGATCGGCGTCCCCGGCTCGGCTCCGTTGCCGTTGCAGTGCTCGCAACGCGCCACGGCTTCGAACTCGACCGCGCGCGAGACGCCCTCGATCACGTCGGCGAGCTCGATCCGCAGGCGGACGCCGATGTCGCCGCCCGAGGCGGGGCCGGACCCACCGCCGAAGCCGAACGCCTCGCCGAAGCCCGTGCCCCCGAAGAACGTCTCGAAGATCTCCTCGAAGCCGCCGCCGGCGCCGGGCCGGTAGCCACCGGTCCTGAGCCCGTCGTAGCCGAAGGCATCGAAGGTGCGCCGTCGCTCGGGGTCGGAGAGGATCTCGTAGGCCTCGGCGGCCTCCTTGAACTTCTCCTCCGCCTGCGGGTCGGAGCCGTTGACGTCGGGATGGAGCTTCCTGGCGAGCCCGCGGAACGCCTTCTTGATCTCCGCCTCGGACGCCCCCCGGTCGACGCCGAGGATCTCGTAGGGATCGCGCGGCACCAGCTCAGCCCTCGTAGACCGTGGCGAAGAAGCGGGACAGCTCGCCGGCCGCCTCGCGGACCGAACCGATCGCGGTCGCGTAGTCCATCCGCAGCGGCCCGACGACGCCGACCGCGCCGAGGTTCCTGTACCCGAGCCCGTAGCTGGCGCCGACCACGCTCACCGAGCGCAGGGCGGGCTCCGGGTTCTCGCCGCCGATGCAGAGGAAGACGGAGCTCTCCTCGAGGGCGCCATGGAGCAGGGAGAGAACGCTCACCTGACCCTCGAGCGCGCTGACCACGCCCTCCGGGTGAGGGATGTCGGAGGCGTGCGACTCCGACAGCAGACGGGCCGTTCCGTCCATGAACAAGCGCGGCGGCGCCGCCTCGGCGAGCGCGTGCAACGCGTCACCGATCTCCCCCAGGAACTGCCGCTCCCGCTCGCCCAGCTCGGGATCGTCGAGGCGCCCGCCGATGCTGCGAGAGCCGATCGCGATGCCGACGAGCCGCTCGTTGAGAAACGACGACGCCCATTCCACCAGGCCCCCGTCCACCGGCTCGTCGAAGGTGAAGACCCGCTTGGCGACGTCGCCGTTGTCGGCGATCGCCACGACCGCCACCACGCGGGGCTGAAGGCGAAGCACCTCGACCCGATGGATCGAGGCGGTGCTCGCCGGAGGGGCCGTCGCCAGGGCGAGCAGGTCGTTGGCGCGCGCCAGCGCGGCGGTGGTCTCGCGCAAGGCCCCCTCGACCTCCCGGCGCATCCGGCTGATCTCGATCGGCGCGGGTGCGGAGGCGGTCGCCGGCGTAGGCGCGGCGAGCAGTTCGTCGGCGTAGATCCGGTAGCCGGCATCGGTGGGGATGCGGCCGGCCGACGTGTGCGGCTGCATCAGCAGACCGACCCGCTCCAGCTCGGCGAGCTCGCTGCGGACGGTCGACGGACCCCACTCGAAGTCGGCCGCCTCGGCGATCGCCTTCGACCCGACCGGGGTACCCGACTTCAGGTACGCGTCGACGGCGAGGGCGAGTATTCGTTCCTGTCGCTCGGAGAGCACGGCCAGGGATTGTAGGAACCGGGGCGTCCGTTCCCGTTTCCATCCGCTAAAGGGATCAGGATCTCCGGCCGATCAACAGCAAGTCCTACACCCGAGCCCGGATACCCATCACATGTCTCGCATCGCCTCCATCGCCGTCTCCCTCGCCACGCTGATCGCTCTCGTCCTGGTCGCTTCACCGTCCGTGGAAGCCGCGGACTGCGCCGCCGAGGAGGCCAAGATCGGCATCGTCGAGGCGAAGGGCTGCTTCACGAAAGCCGACCCCAAGGGCGACGGGGAGGTGCTCCAGACCGGGACGCAGTTCACGATGAACGGCTTCACCGTCAAGCCGCAGAAGGGAACGACGGTGACGTTCCAGCCCGCCAACCAGAAGCGCGGCGCCAGCGTCGACACCGGCAACGGCTTCGTCGACATGAGCGCGGCGAACACCAGCTGGGGGCCGGTCAACTTCAACAACATGAACTTCGCGGTGAGCCCGCCGAACAAGGGTGAGCTGGTGCTGTCGGAGAGCGTCCTGGCGCAGCCGTACGCGGCGATCGCGGGCCTCACCCCGCTGGGCGTCAAGCAGCCGCTCACCCTGACCGAGGAGGGCGCCGAGTTCAACCTCAGCTTCAGTCTCGGCGGCGTCTTCTTCCAGCTTCTGACCGGGAGCGAGAAGGAGCGCTCGTTCACGCTCGACTTCAAAGTCGCCGGCGGTAAGTACGACCTGTCGGGCGGCAAGGTCGGCTTGAGCGGGTTCGAGCTCGCCAAGCTGGTCGAGGTGCACGACTTCGCGCTCGAGCTCGGGGCGACGAAGTTCGCCGCCGACGTCGACGCGACCTTCAAGGCGATCCCGAACTTCGGCGTGATCGGTGGCGTCGAGATCGACGAGGGGAAGCTCCAGAGCTTCAAGATCGGCGCCTCCGAGCTGAACAAGCCGCTTGGAAGCTCGGGGATCTTCCTGCAGAAGCTGGCGGCGGAGATCAAGACCGCAGCGCCCTACGGGGGCACGGGTCTGATCGGGATCACCGCGGGGCCGAAGATGAAGTTCCTCGGCAAGGACGTGGCCGCCGTCGACGTCGACGGCAGCATCCAGGTGTCGGGAGAGGACACCGCGAAGAAAGTCCCGGCGTTCTTCAAGGCCGGGGGCAACTTCAAGATCGTCACGATCCCGGTCGGCAACGCCAGCTTCGCCTACTACTTCGGCCAGGGCACCGACATGTCGGCGAGCATCGGCATCGGCATCCCCTCCGGCACCAACGATCCCGGCCAGCCCAACTACATCGGCGGCAGCTTCCGCGGCTGGACGACGGCGCGGAACTTCGACATGGAGGGCGACGCCAGGCTCAAGGTCCTCGGACTGCAGCTCGCGGGCGCCAAGGCGGTGGTCTCCGACTACGGGATGGCCGGCTGCCTGCAGGTGATCGCATGGGTCGGCGGCGGCATCCGCTGGTCGGACGGACGCGGTGAGATGCTCGGCGGCTGGAGCTGCAACATCGGCGCCTACCAGCGTCAGCGCAGCGCCGAGCTGATGGCCGAGCGCAAGGGGAAGGCCCTGATCGACGTCGACGACGACGTGCGGGTGATCCGCGTCCACGCCGCCGAGGAGGAGGAAGCGCCCGACGTGAACCTGGTCGACGAGAACGGCGAGGTCGTCATGGAGGCCCCCGACGACGATGACGAGGACGGCATCGCGCACTTCGACGACGGCGCCGCGATCAGCGGCAGTGAGGACAACATGACCGCGTTCGTCCTCGAAGACGACGCCGGCGGCGGACGCTTCTCGCTGGAGGAGCAGCCCGGGTCCAGCTCGATCGAGCGGATCTCGTTCGCCGGAGAGCTTCCGCCCCACAACGTGCGGGCACGGATCACCGGCAAGGGTCGCAAGAAGGTGCTGCACTGGCGAGCCCGGAACATCCCGCATCAGACCCTGCAGTTCACCGAGGTCCTTCCCGGCGGCCGCGAGATCCCGATCCTCGAGACCGGCAAGCACAGGGGCAAGAGGAAGTTCCTGCCCGCCGAGGGCCCGAAGGCGTTCGGCGTCAAGCGGAAGCTCGAGGTCGACGTCCTGCAGCGCTTCGACACGCCCCGCGACGAGGTCGTCGCCGACCGGTACAAGATCCGCCGCCAGCCCGCCCCGCGCAAGGTCAAGCGCCTGCGCACTCGCTGGGAGCCGGGCGAGGTCGTGGTGCGCTGGAGGAAGTCGGCCAGGGCGCAGAGCTACGAGATCGCGGCGAGGCCGCTCGGCAGCAACGCCGTCTACAAAGCGCACGCGCCGCGAGGCGCCAGGCGGCTGAAGCTGCCCGTGGGCACGACGGACCGCCTGCGGATCACGGTCACCCCGATCAGCGTTCAGGACCGGCGCGGCCCGGCCGCCAAGCGCACGATCAAGACCCCGACCGGCTGAACCTGGTCCCGCTAGCGCGGGATCTGCAGCTCGGCGACGGCGTTGCGGATGATCCCGTTGCCGGCCTGCTCGGCGGCGGTGTCGACCACGGCGCGATCGCCTTCGCGCTCTCGAACCTCACCACTGACGACGATCTCCTGCTCGGGTACCCCCATGCCCCGGAACTGGACGGAGAGCCGGCGGAGCGCACGCGGGTCTCCCCCGGCCGCCTCGGTGTGCGCCCGCGCAACCAGCGCCATCGAGTAGAGGCCGTGGAGGATGTTGCGGGGCAGGCCGACGGCCCTGGCGAACTCGTCGTCGATGTGGATCGGGTTGAAGTCGCCGGAAGCCCCCGCGTAGCGATGCGGCAGGTACTTGTCCGGCGTGACCCGGAGCTCGGGGATCGAATCCCCTACCTGCGGGTCGCCTACGTTCAAGTCGCTCATCTCGGCTCAGACTCCTCGGACGATGTTGGTCCAGGTTCCGCGCACGACCTCGTCGCCGTCCTGGTTGGTAGATACCGACTCGAAGACGTAGAAGCCCTTGCCGTCCTTCTCGTAGATCTCCTGACACGTAGCGGAGGTCTCGATCACGTCGCCGGAGCAGACTGGCTCACCCCAGACGAACTCCTGCGAACCGTGGACCATCGCGGCGAAGTTGATCCCGACCTCCGGGTCGAGGATCGCCGGTGCGAGGGCGGGCGCGCTGTAGACGACGGCGAACATCGGCGGCGCGACGACGTCGCGGAAGCCCGCGGCCCGCGCTGCGTCGCGATCGGCGTGGACCGCTTCCCCATGGCCGACCGCGGCCGCGTACTCCCGGACCTTCTCCGCCCCGACTTCATAGGTGGTCGCCGGGTACCCCTTGCCGACCGCTTTCGTCTCCACTGACATGGCCACGATCCTACGTCCTGGCGAGCCTGGGAGCGCTCAGATCGGCGGACGCAGGAGCCGAAGCGGCCCAAATAGCTCGTTGCGCCGTGAGGCCGTGAGGACTCCGAGCTGAGTGCTCCCAGGCCGTCAGGTGCGGGAGACCTGGGAGCCGCCGGTGATTGTCTCGGTGCCGTCCTCGAAGCGAACCAGCGCCTTGTTGCCACCGTCGTAGTCGGGTGCCCAGAGCAGCAGCGTCGCCGGGCGGCGCTCGAGCGCGTCGGGCGGGCCGACCGTGCAGGCTTCGTCCCCGGGCTCCTCCAGGCCGCGCCAGAGCCGGATGAACGGGTTGTTCTCCCATTCGTCGATCACGGTCGTCGGCTCGCGGTGGCCCGGGTGCAGCCGGACGTCGTTGGGAAGCGCCATGACCCGATCCATGATCGACGCCTTCAGATCCCCGAGGCCGGTGGCGCCCGGCGCCCCCGTGCCGCCCACCGTCCCCTTGAAGATCACGTCCGCGGTCAAGCAGTCGTCGTCGTTGATCCGCAGGGCGAGGTGGTCGGCGCAGTGACCCGGCGTGTGAATCACCTCGATCTTCAGGCCACCCGTCTCGAGCACGTCGCCGTGATCGATCGTCCCCGTGACCGCGTCGCCGACCAGCTCCTTGCACTTCGGGTGCGCCAGGACCGGCACGTCGAAGCGCTCAGCCAGCTTCTCGAGCCCAACCACGTGGTCGTAGTGGTGGTGGGTGAGCAGGATGTGGGTGATCGTCGTCCTCTCCCGCTCCGCCCGCTCACAGAGCGGATCGGTGGCGAGGTTGGAGTCGATCAGCACCCCGGTCCCGCCGATCCCGTCAACCGCCAGGTAGGCATTGGACAACCAATCAGCCGCCTCAACTCGCTGCAAGATCATGTGACCAAGATAACTGCCGGAGTGTCCTTCGGAGCCTTCGGCTCCGTCCGGTACTCCGGCTCACTCCGGCGTAGGGGTTTGGCGCCAGCCGATGTTGGTGCCGTGCCGACGGAGCACGCCGCGGCGGCTACCTAGGCGAAGCCGATCACGCTGCGGATGCCGTCCTGGGCCTCCATCAGCTCGAAACCCTTGTTGACCTCCTCCAGCGTGATCCGGTGGGAGATGAAGGGGTCGACGTCGATCTCGCCCTGCATGTAGAGGTCGATCAGCTTCGGAACCCCATCGCGCCCCTTGACGCCGCCGAAGGAAGAGCCCGCGATGCGACGGCCGGTGATCAGCCAACGGGGGATGACGTCGAGGGTCTCCCCCTTGCCGGCCACTCCGGCCACGGTGCACAGGCCCCAAGCCATCCGCGCCGTCTCGGCCGCCTGCGCCATCACCGCGACGTTGCCGGTCGCCTCGAACGTGTAGTCGGCGCCGAAGCCGCCGTCGGTCATCTCCAAGAGCCGCTCGACGATGTCGTCGTCAGCCTTGACGAGGTCGGTCGCCCCCTGGCCTTCAGCGAGCTCGAGCCGGTCGTCGGAGAGGTCGACGCAGACGATCCGCTCGGCGCCCTGCAGCCTGCATCCGGCCACGGCGCCGAGTCCGACCATACCCGCGCCGAAGACGACGCAGGTGGTGCCCGGATCCACCTTCGCCGTGTTCATCGCCGCGCCGAGCCCGGTGGAGAGCCCACAGGCGAACAGGCAGGCGCGGTCGAGCGGGGCTTCGGGGTCGATCTTCGCCAGGGCGATCTCGGGCATCACCGTGTACTCGGCGAACGTCGAGCAGCCCATGAAATGACGGATGTCCTCGCCTCCGGTCCGAGCCAGGCGCGTGGTGCCGTCGGGCAGGTAGCCGGCGTTCTGCTCAGCGCGGATCGCCATGCAGAGGTTGGTCCGCGGATCGACGCAGTGCACGCACTCCCCGCACTGCGGCGAGAACAGGGT
>CAZXKG010000090.1:0-10985 GCA_964641695.1 uncultured Conexibacter sp. | reverse complement strand
TAGACCTCGTCGGTGGAGATCTGCAGATGCCGGATCCCCGCCTCGCGTGCCGCCGGGAGCAGCACGAACGTGCCGTAGACGTCGGTCTGGATGAACGCGCCCGGATCCTCGATCGAGCGGTCGACATGCGACTCCGCGGCGAAGTTGACGACCGCGTCGCAGCCGTCGATCGCGCCCGCGACCGCCTCCGGATCGGCGATGTCTCCCACCACCAGCTCCCATCGCCCCGGCGGCACGCCGTCCAGGTTCTCGCGGCGCCCCGCGTAGGTGAGCTTGTCGAGGACGACGATCTCGTCGTCGGGGTTCTCCGCCAGGTGGCGGCGAACGTAGGTGGACCCGATGAACCCGGCGCCGCCGGTCACGAGCAGCTTCATGCGGCGCCCCTGATCTCGCCCGCGGTCTCACGCATGTCCAAGTACTCCTTCAGCGCTTCCTGCCATGGGCGCAAGAGGATCGCATCCTGGCGCGAATGACCGAGTACCGAGTAGGCGGGACGCGGCGCCTTGCGGGCCATCATCTCCGTCGTCGCCGACATCAGGTTGACGTCGATGTGCGCCTGGTCGAAGATCTCCGCCGCGAACTCGTACCAGGTGCACTCGCCGTCGCCGACGACGTGATGGATCCCAAACCGGTTGCCGTCGATGCTCGACTCGACGAGCTCGAGGATCGCTTCGGCGAGATCGGCGCAGCTCGTCGGGCAGCCACTCTGGTCGGAGACCACGAGCACTTCCTCCTGCTCGCCCCCGATCCGGATCATCGTCTCGACGAAGTTCTTGCCGCCGAGCCCGTAGAGCCACGAGGTGCGGACGATGAAGTGCCGCGGGTTCGCAGCGGCCACGGAGACCTCGCCACCCAGCTTCGACCGCCCGTAGGCGCTGATCGGCGCCGGCATGTCGTCCTCCAGATAGGGGGTCCCCTTGGCACCGTCGAAGACGTAGTCGCTGGAGGGGTAGACGATGCTCGCGCCCACGCGCGCCGCGGCGGCGGCGAGGAGCGCAGCGCCCGTGTCGTTGATCGCCATCGCCCCACGCTCGTCGTCCTCGGCGCCGTCGACGTTCGACCAGGCCGCGCAGTCGACGATCGAATCGGGACCGAAGCCCTCGACCGCCCTGTCGATCGAGGCGGGATCGATGACGTCGAGCTCGGCGCGACCCATCGCGGTCACCTCGTGCCCACGGTGCCGCGCCTCGGCGACGACGTCCCGGGCGAGCATCCCCTCGCCGCCGGCGATCAGGATCCTCATGGAAGCTGGATCTCCGAGCGATCGCCGACCAGCATCCTCAGCGTCTTCGGCGGGCCGTCGGCGCGGGAGATGGAGACGTTGCGGCCGAGCAGGCTCGCCTCCATCCGCGAGGGCAGGTGGCTGACCCGGGCGCCGGCGAGCAGGATCGAGTGCTCGACCTCCGAGGAGATCACCTCGCAGCCCTGGTCGATCGCCGTGTAGGGGCCGATGTAGGAGTCGGTGACGACGCTTCCGGCGCCGATCACAGCCGGACCCCGAACCGTGCAGCGCTCGAGGCGGGCACCCTCCTCGACGACCACGCGACCCTCGATGTTGCTGTCGATCAGCTCCCCCTCGACCCGGGAGACCAGATCCTCGAGCACGAGCCTGTTCGCCTCCAGCATGTCGGCGAGCTGGCCGGTGTCCTTCCACCAGCCCTTCACCCGATGCTCCTCGACGGTGTGGCCGCTGTCGATCAGCTGCTGGATCGTGTCCGTGATCTCGAGCTCCCCGCGCGGTGACGGCTCGATCGCCTTCGCCGCCGCGAACACCTTCGAGGTGAACATGTAGACCCCGACCAGCGCCAGGTCCGATGGCGGGTTCTCAGGCTTCTCGATCAGGCGCACGATGCGATCGCCGTCGAGCTCGGCGACCCCGTAGTGCTCGGGCTCAGAGACCCTGGTCAGCAGGATCAGCGCGTCGGGCTCGTTGGCGCGGAACGCGTCGACCAGCCCGCTGATCCCGTCTCGGAGCAGGTTGTCCCCCAGGTACATGACGAACGGGGAGTCGCCCAGGTAGTCCTCGGCCGTGAGCACCGCGTGCGCGAGCCCGAGCGGCTCAGCCTGCGGGATGTAAGTCACCGACGCGCCGAGTGCCGAGCCGTCACCGACGGCCTCGCGGATCTCGTCCCCGGTCTGGGGGGCGATGACGATCCCGATCTCGGTCACGCCCGCCTCCACAAGCGCCTCGATGCCGTAGAAGAGGACCGGCTTGTTGGCGACCGGGACGAGCTGCTTGGCGGAGGTGTGCGTGATCGGCCGCAACCGGGTTCCCGCGCCCCCGGACAGGATCAGACCCTTCAGGTTCTCCATGCCGGGCAGGCTAGAGGAGCTCGGAACTCAATAGCTGCCGCCGAGCTTGCGGTGGTCCCAGCTCGCCACCCGCACCGGGTGGAAGCGCATCGCCACACGCTTGCGCGCCTGCGCGGCCATCGCCTCGGCCGCGTCGTCGCCGAGCGACTCGATCCCGTCCGAGTAGCGGATCGCGACCTCCTCGCCGAACGCCCTGACCGGCTCGAAGTCACGGACCAACTCCGCCTCGGCCTCGATCTGGATCCCGCGCAGCTCCTCGTACTCATCCCCCGACTCGATCAGCAAGGTGCAGCGTGGATCGCGCTCGAGGTTCTTGACCTTCTGCGACTTCGCGAACGTCCACGCCCACAGCTCGCCTTCGCGAACCGTGTACCAGAGCGGCATCGAATGCGGCCATCCGCGCGGCCCGATCGTCGAGCAGATCACCACCCGCTGCTCCTCCAAGTAGTCGAGTTGCTCTTCCGGGCTCATGGTGATCTCGTCGCGACGGCTCATCGGCTCGATTGTCGCAGAGCCGTGCTCAAAGCTGCACATCCGACGGAAGCGCCCCGTCGTCGGCCAGCTTCTCCAGGTGAGCGCGCATCGCCAGCGCCGCCGCGGGTCGCATCGGCGCGGGAACGTCGGACCAGGCGACGTCGAGCAGCTCGTCGGTGGAGCGACGGCCCTCGGCCAGCGCCGCCAGCAGCAGGCGCTCCCGCTCCAGGCGATGGTGCTCGTACTCGGCGAGCTTCGCGGCAGGGTCGTCGATCCACGGTCCATGCCCCGGGCAGAGCAGCGTGAGATCCCGGCCCGCGAGCGTTCGCAACGATGCCAGGTAGTCGGCCACCGACCCGCCCCCAGCTGCCGGAGGGACGATCGACGAGCCCTCGCCGAGGACGAGGTCGCCGCAGAAGCACACCTCGCCAAACGCGAAGGCGACGTGATCGGTCGCGTGGCCCGGCGTCAGGATCGCCTCGAAGGGACCGATGGCCCCCGCGGAAGGGGCCTCGGGGAGGTCGGCATCCACGGCGGAGACCAAGGCGGCCAGGTCGTCGAACCCGGCGCCGGTGCCGAGACGCAGCGGCGCCCCGAGCATCTCGACGCCCGCGTTGTGGTCGCTGTGGGAGTGGGTGAGGACGACACCGCCGATCCCTCCCCGCCCCTCGGCGACGGCGCGGATCCGCCCGATGTGATCGGGGTCCGCCGGCCCCGGGTCGATCACCCAGACGGGGTCGCGCCCGACCAGGTACGTGTTGGTGCCGCTCAGCGTCATCGGCCCGGGGTTGTCCGCCCGGATGCGGAGAACGTCCGGGAAGCCGGGCGCGGACCCGATCCGCTCGTCGACCTGCTCGTTCGCGCCCATCGGGGTCGACACCCTGCCGGGACGACTCAGTCGGTGACCGCTGTGAGCACGGCCTCGCGGGCGTCCTCGGGCTCGAGCACGACCATGTCGCCGGCACCCTTGAGGACCTCGCGGACCAGCCAGGAAGTACCCGCGAACGGCATCTCGATGATCAGGGCGCCGTCGGTCAGCTCCTCGACGACGGTGCGCTCCTCGCGGACCCAGCGGGCGCGCTCGGGCGAGACCCACACCCTGGCGATGCGGGCATCGCTGACCTCGCCGTCGCTGAGCCAGTCCTGGGCTGAGAGCTGCGCCTCGACGTCGATCGAAGGCTCGAAATGGGCCCCCGTCGGCTCGGCCTCCTTGGTGCGATCGAGGCGGAAGTGACGCACGGCGTCCCGCTTGCGGTCGCGGCAGCCGACGTACCAGCCGCCAGGCCCGCGAGCGAGGCGGTAGGGCTCGATCTCGCGCGCCGTGAACTGGTCCTCGTTCTCCTTGTAGTAGTTGATCCGCAGGACCGCGTGCTCGGCGATCGCCTCGTTGACCGCGCGGACGATCTCGGGCTCGTCGCGCTCGATCGTGATCTGCAACCCCTCCTCGGATGGGTCGTGGCCGAGCGCGGCGACGATCTTCTCCCGAGCGGTGTCGAGCCCCGCCTGGGGCAGGTGGTCGCCGAAGAAGTCGATCGCGGCGATCAACGCCTTCGCCTCCAGCGGAAGCAGGCGGGCGGGGCGGGCGAAGCTGTCGCCGTAGGCCTCGGGATCGACCTCGATCTCCTCACCGACCACCTCGGCGTAGAGGACGTAGGTGCCGCCTCCGAAGTTGACGACGTTGAGCACGTCGATGTCGCCCTCGAGCTCCTTGGCGTTGATCCCGAGCTCCTCGCAGACCTCCGCTGTGAGCAGCTTGCGGTCGTTGCGGGCGGAGTCGATCAACATCCCGGCCAGGGTGACCAGGCGGGCGAAGCGCTCGGGGCGGATCACCGTCTCGGCGCGGCCGTTGGAGCGGCTGCGGCGCTCGGCCTCGATCACCGGAGACGACTCGACCGGCTTCGCCACCTCGAACTGCTTGGAGTGGCGCTCGCGGAGCAGGCCGCGGCGTTCGCCGGCCTCGACCGCCAGCTCGGCCGGCTCGATCACCTGCGCGTTCTTGCCCCAGCCGAGCAGCCAGGCGACGAGCTGCCGCGAGGAGGCGAAATCGGTCTCGAACACCGACCCCTTGCCGTGCGACTTGGCATCGCCGTTGCCGGCGACGCCCATCTCGCCGTACTCGCCGTACTCGCGCTCGACCAGCCAATCGATCCGGTCGCGAACGAAGATCCGCGCCGTCCCCGAGCTCGCGCCCATCTGCCAGTCGGCCCGTGAGGCGTAGTCGCGGCGGTCGAAGTCGCCGGGGGGGCTGAAGTCGTGCTCGGCCTTCGAGGCGTAGGAGACCTTGCCGCGGATCCGCGAGAGCCGGAAGACGCGAACCGCGTCGCGCTCGTGCGCGTGACCGATCAAGTAGAACTGCCCGGAGCGGAAGACCAGGTGGTAGGGGTCGACCTTGCGGTCCTCGGTCGCGTCGCGCTCCATCGTGTAGTAGCTGAACTGGATCGTCTTGCGGCGGGAGATCGCAGTCTCGATCTTCGCCAGCCGCTGGGAAAGCTCGCGCCCACCGGCGGACGCGGTCATCGCCATCTCGATCGGCGCGTCGGTACCGCTGGACAGCGGGCTCTTGCGTCCCCACGAGACCTGCTGGAGGGCGAGGCGGAGCGGCTCGGCGTAGGCGAACTGGCCGTCGAGGAGCTGCAGCGCCGTGCGCAGGGCGGCCAACTCGGAGTCGGTGAACTCGATCGCCGGCAGGTAGTAGTTCTCCGGGGGGAGCGCGTAGAGCTCCGATTCGAGGAAGCCCTCGCTCGGCTTGTCGACCTTGAGGGCGATACCGAGGCTCTCGAGCTCGGCGCGGTCGGCGTAGAAACGGCGCGCGAACGCATCCTCGTTCATCGAGCTGTAGCCCTCTACCTCCTGCTTGATCTCCAGAGCCGAGACCGGTCTGCGGTTCGCCATCAGGAACGAGATCAGCGAGAGCTGGCGGATCAACTTCTCCGTGTCCTTCGCCACGGCAGCCAGGATAGATGCCGGAATGGGCTCGGTCAGAGCTCGGCGGCGAGGATTTACGGACTTTGCGCTCTCTCGCGCGACTCTCGTGACTCTGGCGGACCGAGGGTCGCCGCGCTCGCGCGTCTCGTCGGCTCACGTCCCAAGGGCGCTTCGCCTCCTGCGATGCACGATCCGACGGCCTCGATCTCGCCAGACGTCGGCAGAGGTCCAGCCGTTAGATTCGTGCGATGGCCGACACTCTCGTCCGTAGTCTCATCCGTCTGATCGCCACCGTCGGCATCCTCGCCGCCGTCTACCTCTTCGTCGTGAAGCCGATCCTCGACACGACGGAGAGCACCTTCGACCAGGCCTTCGGCGGCATCCAGACCTCGATCGACGACGCCTTCGAGGGCGTCGGCATCGAACCGCCCAGCCTCAGCGGCGACTCGAAGACCGACGCCGAGAAGCTCCTCGCCTGCGTGCAGCGAGCTCAGCCGAACACGCGGAAGATGCAGCGCTGCGCGGAGAGGTTCTCGAAGAACTGACACCCCCCGGCGAGCCTGAGCGACGCTGGATCCTGCGTCGCAGGAGGCGAAGCGCCCTTGGGACGTGAGCCGACGAGACGCCCGAGCCGGCGTCCCTCAAGCCGCCCGGCGGTCGCGGAAGTACGCGGAGCCGGCTATCCCCCGGTCGAAGCCCGACCACGCCTGGCCGTCCGCCAGGGTGCGCTCGATCCGGTCGAAGCTGCCGAGCTTGCCGCCGAGGTTGTCCATCATGTGGACGAGCGTGGCCTCGCGGGTGGCGGGCGTCACAGGGGAGCCGTGCTCGAGCGTCCCGTGATGGGCGAGGATGATGTGCAGCACCGCCCAACTCAGGTCCGGATCGAACCCGTCGATCGACTCGATCTCACGACGCACGCGGTAGTAGCCGAGCGGGATCTCCCCGATCAGCCGGCCGAGGTCGGTCAGGTCGATCGCCAGGGGATCGTCGTTGTAGGCCTCGAGCTTGCCGATGTCGTGCAACAGCGCTCCCGTCACCGCGACGTCACGATCGATCCCGGGGAAGAACGAGGACGCGGCGCTCACCCCCTGGGCGACCGAGAGGGTGTGCTCGAGCAGCCCGTGACGGTAGGCCTGGTGGTAGTGCTTGGCCGCCGGCGCATCCCGGAACCGTTCCCAGCCCTCCGAGGCGGGGGCGAAGAACCGGTCCAGCAGATCCCTGAGATCCGGGTTCTGGATCGTCTCGAGCAGGGCCAGGAGATCCTGCTCCATCCGCTCCAGCGGGATCGGTGAGACCTCGAGCAGGTCGGCCGGGTCGTAGGTGCCCTCGACCGCGGGCGCGATCGCTTCGACGATCAGCGCGTCACCCCACTGCGAGCTCGACTCGTAGCGACCGGCGATGCGGACGATCGTGCCGGGCTCGGCGACCGCGAAGCGCTGCTCGACCTCGTCCCACGACTTGGCCGTCACCGTGCCCGTGGCGTCGGAGAGCTTCAGCGACAGCCACTCGCCGCCGCGCTTCGTCGGACGCCTGCTGCGCTCGCGAACGACGTACTCGGACTCGACCCGATCGCCGTCGGAGAGGGTCACCAGCTCCTGGTGTCGCGATCCCACCAGCGCACCGGAGATCGCCGCTTCCCCAACTTGGCCGAGCTCTGCCTGCAGCGGATTCATGATGAATTCGACGGTAGGGAAGCGGGCGGACGGAGACGCACTCAGATGTGCCCGGATAGTGACCTCATGCCCGATCGGGACGGGCCGGGTTGACGCGGACGAGGGCGTTGAACCCACACCGATGGAGCTGGGCGAAGCGCCCGCGCGGCACCGCCTCGGCCTCGGCGGCAACGGCTGCGGTCACCTCGGCCGCGACGCCCGCCCGCGGGTACTCGTAGACCGCGTCGCGACGCAGCGCCCGCGGCAGTTCGCCGGCGCGCAGGCCGAGCAGATCGAGCGTCGCTCCCGCCTGCAGGTAGACGCCGAGCGCGCCGTCGCGCTCGACCTCGATCCCCGGCGTCACGTGAACCGCGATCGCGTCCTCGACCCGCTCGGAGGCAACGTCCGAGACTCCGACGTCCCGGGCGCAGCCGCGGGCGCGCCGGGCGCCTCGGAGCGTGAAGTCCTCCCCCGCCACGGCCGCCATCAGCCCGTAGTCGTGCAGCAGGCTGGAGATGTAGAAGAGCTCCGGGTCGAGCTCGCTGCGGTCGAGCTTCGCCAAGGCGCTGCCGTAGACCCAGGTCCGGTAGCCGTGACCGATCAGCGCCGGCGTCTGCTCCCGGCAGGCCTCCTCCGCGACCTGCGCGAAGCGGCTGTCGGGCGGGCGGAGGTCCGCGAGTGACAGCTTCGCCGCGCCCGCGGGCACCCGTCCGCTCGCGAGCCGCACGAGCCCGGCGAGATAGCCGGCCTGACCGCGCACGATCGCCGCCAGCAGCCGCCGCCGCTCCCGCGGGCTGAGCGCGCCGGAAGTCCGCTTCGTCCAACCGATCCCGCCGAGGCGATCCGGATCGACGTCCGGCGAGCGCTCCGCGAAGCTCATGTCCGTTCCGCTCATCCCCGCAGCTTCTCAGCCGGCGATGTCGCGACGTTGGAACAGCAGAGAGCCCAGCCATCCGAGCAGCAGGGAGAACGCGGTCAGGCCGGCGAACGCGAGGGGATCGATGCCGTCGATCGATGCCGCGCCGTAGTAGCGGAACGCCGACACGTAGCGGATCGCGTCGAGCGAGTCAGCGAGGCGGCCGACGAGATCGACCAGGTACATCGCCACCAACAGCCCCGAGGCGATCCCGCTGACCTCGCCGGCGCGCTGGGCGAAGCCGGTGACGAGCACCGCGGTCCCCGCCGTCAGCAACGCCAGGGGCCAGACGTTCGCGTAGCCGGCAGCGACCTTCGCCGCAGAGAAGTCGGCGGCGGCGATCCAGCCACCGAGGACGGTGAGCAGCCAGGCCGCGGCGACGATCGTGGCGAGCTCGATCGCGACGGCGAGCAGCGCGGCCGCGAGCACGTCGCGGCGTGAGATCGGGTGGGCCAGCAGGACGTCGAGGTGGCCGTGCTCCTGGGCGCCGTTGACCGAGCCGGCGATCTCGCGGGCAGCGAATATCCCCAGCGCCAAGGGGAGGATGAGGCTGAACATCTCCGCGTTCAGGTACTCCTCGACGCTCGCGAGCGAGACGATCCCGAATGCCTCCTTGAGGCCCTCGGGGTAGGCGTCGAGCGCACCCCCGATCGAGTCGTCGACGCTCGGCCAGACCAGCATGAAGAACGCCCCGGAGAGGCCCACTGCCAGCGACCAGATCAGGACCGAGCGGGAGCGGTCGCGCAGGGTACGGATCGTGAGCGGGATCACCGGCCCTCCTCGGCTTCCGGATCGACGGCGGCGGCGTCCCCCTCACTCGACCTCGAGCCGCCCTCGTAATGGGTGAGGAACACCTCCTCGAGGCTCGGGTGGCGGAGACGCATGTCGACGATCGTGTGACGCGCCGCGGCCTTGACGATCGGGTCGAGCTCACCGGTCGCCCGGAAGCTGATCTCGCCGTCGGCGACCCTGACGTCCTCGACCCCGGGGATCGAGGCCAGCTCCGAGCCGGCCACCGGCTCGGCGAAACGCAGCGCGACGCTGCGGTAGCTCTTGCCGATCAGGTCGGCAACGCGCTCGACCGCGATCAGCCGTCCCTCGCGGATCATCCCGACGCGGTCGCAGATGCGTTCGACCTCGGCGAGATCGTGCGAGGAGACGACGAGCGTCCGCCCAGCATCACGGAGCTCGTCGACCAGCGCGTGGAACTGCTCCTGCATGAGCGGGTCGAAGCCGCTCGTCGGCTCATCGAGGATGACCAGCTCGGGCGCATGGAACAGGGCGATCAGCAGGCCGATCTTCTGCCGGTTACCGCGAGAGAGGTGTCCGATCGGGCGATCGAGGTCGGCATGGAAGCGACCGGCGAGCGCCTCCGCCACCCCGAGGCCGTCGATCCCCCTGATCTTCGCGAAGAGGCCGAGGATCTCGCGGCCGGTCAGCTTCGGCGGGCCGTAGGAGAAGTCCCCCGGGAGGTTGCCGAGCCGCTCGCGGATCGCGACCGAGTCGCGCCGCGTGTCCAGCCCGAAGATCCGGGCGGAGCCCGAGGTCGGGTGCAGGAGATCGAGCAAGGTGCGGATCAGGGTCGTCTTCCCGGCGCCGTTCGGGCCGAGCAGGCCGAACACCTCCCCGGGCTCGACCGCGAGGCTGATCTCCTCGATGCCCCGGCTGGACCCGTAGCGCTTGGTGAGGCTGTCGGTCTCGACGACCACGGGCACTGTCATACCCGATTCGGCGCATCCGGCGGGCGTTTTCTCGGCACCAGGACACCCTCCGGGGCGACGTTGCGCTCGATCGCCTATTCTTGATTCATTCCAAAGAAGGCTCCGACAGCGCATGTCGTCCCGACGAGGACGGAGGTGGAGGATCTGCTGCGTGGCGTGAGCCTACGCGTGACCCGTCCTCGCGTCGGCGTGCTCACCGCCGTCTTCACGCATCCACACGCCGATACCGACACGATCATCACCGCCGTCCGCGAGGAGCTCGGCGACGTCTCGACCCAAGCCGTCTACGACGTCCTGCGCGCGTTGACCGACGTGGGGCTGATCCGACGCATCGAGCCCGCCGGCTCGGTCGCCCGCTACGAATCGCGGGTCGGCGACAACCATCACCACGTCATCTGCCGCTCGTGCGGCGCGATCGCCGACGTCGACTGCGCAGTCGGCGACACCCCTTGCCTGACCGCCTCCCATGCCAAGGGCTTCGCGATCGACGAGGCCGAGATCATCTTCTGGGGCCTCTGCCCCGCCTGCGCCGGGCGCTCCGGCGAGAGCCTGACAACACCGATCACCCACTCGAGAACCAAGTCCTGAAAGGAACCAATGGCCGAGAGCAACGTCATCACCGAAGCGGAAGAGCATGTGGACCACGAGGGCGGCTGCCCGTTCGCGGCCAGCCCCGGCACGACGAACCGCGACTGGTGGCCGAACATGCTCGACCTCAGCGTGCTCCACCCCCACCCGCCGGCGGCCGATCCGATGGGACCGGTCTTCGACTACGCCGCGGAGTTCGAGTCGCTCGACCTGGACGCGATCAAGGCGGACATCCACGAGGTGATGACGACCTCCCAGGACTGGTGGCCCGCCGACTACGGCCACTACGGGCCGCTCTTCATCCGCATGGCCTGGCACAGCGCCGGCACCTACCGGATCAGCGACGGTCGCGGTGGCGCCGGCGCCGGCGAGCAGCGCTTCGCGCCGCTGAACAGC
>CAZXKG010000089.1:3001-11110 GCA_964641695.1 uncultured Conexibacter sp. | reverse complement strand
CGATCTCCTCGTTCCAGATCTGCGCCTGCTTCTCGTCGGGGAGCAGGATCATCACGATGTCGCCCCTGCTCGCCGCGTCGGCGACGTCGAGCACCTCGAGGCCGGCGGCCTCGGCGTCGGCGCGGCTCTTGGAATCGGGGCGCAGCCCGACCACGACGTCCACCCCGGACTCCTTCAGGTTGAGCGCGTGCGCGTGCCCCTGGGAGCCGTAGCCGAGGATCGCGACCGTCTTGCCGACCAGCGGCTCCATCGACGCGTCGTCCTCGTAGATCATCGTGGTGTCGTTGCTCATCGGCCTCTCGCCTCTTCCGTCGGGTCTCCGGTACCTGAAAGTACGTGGGTGAAGAATGGGTGCGCGGGGACCCGTACGGGCAACCACGCCAGCGTGCCAGCCTACAGAGGGCGCGAGCCTGCGAGCCGCGCCGACCGGCGCAGCCTTGGGGGATCGGAGCGCCCGGTCAACCGAGCTCGCGGCGCAGGAGCTTGCCGGAAGGGGTCCGCGGCAGCTCCCCGACGGTCTCGACGGCCTTCGGAACCTCGTGCGGGGCGAGGTGCTCGCGCGCGTGGGAGAGCAGCGTCGCCTCGTCGACCTCGCCGTCGGCCGGGACGACCAAGGCGGTGACGGCCTGTCCCCATTCGCGGTCCTCACGGCCGATCACCGCCACGTCGGCGACGCCGTCGAAGGCCGAGAGGACGCGCTCGACCCGCAGTGGTCTCACGTTCTCGCCACCGGTCACGATCAGGTCGACCCTCCGACCCTCGACCCAGAGGCAGCCGTCGGCGTCGACCCTGCCGAGATCGCCGGTGTGCAGCCAGCCGTCGCCGTCGGCCGCGCCGTCGGCCACGATCGGCCCCCGGACCTGGATCTCGCCGACCTCCTCCTCGCCTTCGCCGTCGGCGATCCTCAGCTCGACCCCGAGCAGCGGCCGTCCGGCGGAGCCAGCGAGCTCGCGCGCACGATCCGGCGGGACCGTGCAGACCTGCGAGCACGCCTCGGTGAGCCCGTAGGTCTGGACCACGACCGCTCCCGCGTCCAGCCCCTCGCAGATCAGATCCTCCGAGGCGGAGCCGCCCCCCAGCAGGAGCAGGCGCGGGCGATCGACCGGCGCGCGCGCGTCGAGCAGCCGGACGAGCTGCGTCGGCACCAGCGAGACGATGCTGACCTCGCCCTCCTCCATCACCGCCGCGACCCGATCGACGTCGAAGCCGTCCTGCATCAGCACGCCGGTCCCGTAGATGCAGGAGCGGATCAGGATCGTGAGCCCGCCGACGTGGTTGAGCGGCAGACAGCCCAGCCAGCGATCGTTCGTGCCGACGCCGAGGTTCACCCCTGAGCCGAGCGCGCTCCACAGGTGGTTGGCGGCGCTCAGGTCGACCGCCTTCGGCTCGCCCGTGGTGCCGCTGCTCATCACCCGCGTCAGCGGTTCGCGGGAGTCGCGCGGCTGGGCCTCCCAGCTCGCGCTGAGCTCACGGAGCGCCGCGATCAGCTCGGCGTCCAGCAGGTAGGCGTCTTCGGGGACCGCCGTCGCCTCCCCGCGGTGGCGCGGCACCGACTGCACCAACGCGCCGGAGAGGATCGCCCCGTGGACCGCGACGGCGTGCGGGACGCCCAGCGGCGCGTCGATCGCGACGAGATCGCCGGGGCCGACCCCGGCGTCGGCTAGCCCGGCCGCCACCGCACCCGCATCGCGCCTCAGCAGCCTGTAGTCGAGCGACTCCTCCGCGTCGGCCACCGCAAGCGAATCACCGCGCGTGACGGCGCTGTGGTCGAGCCATGCGGTCGGCGATGTGTACACGGGCGGGCCTGAGAGAGCTGGTTGCGGGGCGGGTCGCAGCGCCGTTCCCCCGGCCGTCGCTGGATATCGTTGCTGACATTCTGGCGTCCCCAGGGGCCTTCATGTCGAGGTTCCCTCGATCGCCGGTCGACGAGCCGCATCCGAACACCCACGAGTGGAAGAGCAGGAACGGAAGCATCATGTCCGAGCGACACAAGGACGCCCCACCCGAAGAAGCCCTCTACGCCCCGATCGAATGGGAGTCTCTGGGCGACTACGAGGACATCCTCTACGAGCGGGGCGACGGGATCGCGAAGATCGCGATCAACCGCCCCGAGCGTCGCAACGCCTTCCGCCCGCCGACGCTCGCCGAGCTCCGCGACGCTTTCACCAGGGCCCGCGACGACCTCGAGGTCGGCTCGATCATCCTCACCGGCGCCGGCGACCAGGCCTTCTGCTCCGGCGGCGATCAGAAGATCCGCGGGGACGACGGCTACATCGGCTCGGACGAGGTCGCCAGCCAGGGTGTCGGCCGCCTCGACGTCGGCGACCTGCACGTGCAGATCCGTCGCACCCCGAAGCCGGTCGTCGCCGCGGTGGCGGGCTACGCGGTCGGCGGCGGCCACATCCTGCATCTCGTCTGTGACCTGACGATCGCCGCCGAGAACGCGAAGTTCGGGCAGACCGGCCCCCGGGTCGGCAGCTTCGACGGCGGCTTCGGCGCCGGCCTTCTGGCCCGCCAGATCGGCGCCAAGCGGGCGAAGGAGATCTGGTTCCTCTGCCGCCTCTACGGAGCGGAGGAGGCGCTGGAGATGGGCCTGGTCAACGCGGTCGTCCCGACGCCCGACCTGGAACGTGAGGCGGTCGCCTGGTGCCGGGAGATGAGCTACCTCTCGCCGCTGTCGCTACGCCTGCTGAAGTCGAGCTTCAACGCGTTCGAGGACGGCATCACCGGCATCCAGCAGCTCTCCCACGACGCGACCCTGCTCTTCTACATGAGCGAGGAGGGCCAGGAGGGCCGCAACGCCTACCAGGAGCGGCGCGCGCCCGACTTCTCCAAGTTCCCCAGGCGACCTTGACCGCGGCCGCAGCAGAACGCGAGACGTACCGATGAGCGGGTTCAGGATCTGGCTGATGGCCGCCCGGCCGCGGACGCTGCCGGCGGCGCTGGCTCCCGTCCTCGTCGGCAGCGCTGCCGCCTGGGCGGCGTTCGCGGACGCCCCCGAGGACTTCCGCTGGCTCGCGTTCGCCGCGGCCCTCCTGGGAGCGATCTTCATCCAGATCGGCACGAACCTGGCCAACGACTACTCCGACGCCAAGCGCGGCGCCGACACGGTCGACCGGCTCGGCCCGGTACGGGTGACCGCCTCGGGGCTGGCCGCCCCGAAGCGGGTCCTGCACGCGACCTGGGCGGCGTTCGCCGTCGCCGTCCTCTGCGGCATCTACCTGACGATCGTCGCGGGACCTTTGATCCTGCTCATCGGCGTCCTCTCGATCGCCGCCGGCGTCCTCTACACGGGCGGCCCGAAGCCGTATGGGTACGAGGGGCTCGGCGAGATCTTCGTCTTCGTCTTCTTCGGGCTGGTCGCCGTCAACGGCTCCTACTTCGTGCAGCTCGAGCGCCTCGACTGGGAGCCGCTGCTGCTCTCGATCCCCGTCGGGCTGCTCTCGGCGGCGATCCTCGTCGTCAACAACGTCCGCGACATCGACACCGACCGACGGGCAGGGAAGCGGACGCTCGCCGTGCGGATGGGCCGAGCGCGCACGCGGACGCTCTACGTCGGGATGCTCGCGTTCTCCTACGCGCTCCTGCCGATCGCCGTGATCGTCACCGACGCCTCCGCCTGGGCGCTGTTGGGTCTACTCAGCCTGCCCCTCGCCAGCAAGCCGATGAACGCGGTCCTCGGGCGGACCGACGGGCCGTCCCTGAACGGCGCGCTTGCTGGGACGGGCGCGTTGCTCGGAGTCTTCTCCCTGCTGGTCTCGATCGGCCTCCTGCTCTAACGACGATCGATGAGCGAGCGGATAGCCAGCTTCGCCGTCCACCCCGTCGCGCTTCCTTTCAAGCGTCCGTACGTGACGGCTACGGGACGGATCGAACGCCGCAAGATGGCGGTGCTGGAGCTGCGCGGAGACTCCGGCGCGCGGGGATGGGGCGACGCCGTTCCGATGAGCCTGCGCGGCGGGCCGGGCCTGGCGAGCGTCGCCGCCGAGCTCGATCGGACGGCATTGGCGCTGGTCGCGCGCGAGATCAGGGACGGGTCCGCCACCGACGCCGCCGCTTCGGTCGCTTCGCTGCTTGCTCCGTTGAAGGCAGGTGGAGTCGATTCCGGCGCCCTGGCGGCGGTCGAGGCTGCCCTCCTGGATCTGGCCGGAAAGGCTGCTGGTGTCCCCTGCTGGCGTCTCCTCGGAGCCGGCACGGCGCGTCCGGTGGAGTGCAACGGGACGCTCGGAGCCGACTCGCCGGACGACGCCGCCGCGGCGGCGAAGGAGCTCGCTGACGCCGGATTCGGCTCGATCAAGGTCAAGGTCGGCGAGGGCGAGGGCGATCTGGTCGCAGTCGACCTTCGCCGGATGCGCGCCGTCAAGGACGCCGTCGGGCCCGACGTCGCACTGAGAGTCGACGCGAATCGCGCCTACACGGTGGATCAGGCGGTCGAGCTGCTCGAACATCGTGAGCTGGCGCTCGAGCTGGCCGAGCAGCCGTGCCGCGAGCTCGAGGAGCTTCGTGCCGTCAGGGAGGCGACGTCCGTGCCGGTGGTGGCCGACGAGAGCGTCAACGGCGTCGTCGAAGCGGAAGCCGCGATCGATGCCGGCGCATGTGACGCGGTCATGGCGAAGCTCGCGAAAGTCGGCGGGCCTTCCGCCGCGATCGCGATCGCGGCGGTCGCTCCCACGTACCTCTCCAGCGCCCTCGACAGCGCAATCGGGATCACGGCCGCCGTTCACACGGCGCAGGTGCTGGGCGCCCCGCGAGGAGCCCAGTCGCGGGCGTTTCCGACCGGGCTCGCCCACGGCCTCGCCACGTCGCAGCTCTTCTCGGACAATGTCGCCGATGCGAGCACGCTGATCGGTCCGTCGATCAGCGCTCCCGATCAGCCCGGCCTCGGGATCGAAGTCGAGGAGTCCTCGCTGAAGCGCCTGCGTATCGAGGTCTGAACATGCTCGACGAGACCAACCGCAACACCGCCCTCGCCTCGGCCTTCGTCGACGAGCTCGCTCGATGTGGCGTCAAGCATGCGGTCGTCTCTCCCGGCTCCCGGTCCTCGCCGTTGACGCTCGCCATCGACCGCGACGAGCGGATCGAGACCCACGTCGTGCTCGACGAGCGCTCCGCCGGCTTCGTCGCACTGGGGATCTCGCTCTCGACGGGGATGCCGGCGCTCGTCACCTGCACAAGCGGCTCCGCGGTGGCGAACCTCCACCCCGCCGTCGTCGAGGCTGACCAGGCGGGCGTCGCGATGATCGTCGCGAGCTGCGACCGCCCCCCGGAGCTGCGGGGCATCGGCGCCGGCCAGACGATCGACCAGATCGACATCTTCGGCAGCTCCGCGCGCTGGTTCTGCGAGGTCGGTACCCACGAGGCAGACGACGCCGGGGTACTACACCTGCGCTCGACGGGTTGCCGGGCGTACGCCGAGGCGGCTGGAGGCCGGGGGCCCGTCCACATCAACCTCTCCTGGCGCGATCCCCTGGGCCCCGAGCAGCGCCCCGGCGAGGTCACGGCCACCGACGCTCTCGCCCGCGAGGGCCGCTCCGAGAGCCGTCCGCTGACGACCTCGATCAGAACGCGCGAGCCGCACGCCGAGTTGATCGACGCGCTGGCGGGATCGATCGAGGCGCACGAGCGCCCGATGCTCGTGGCCGGTCGCCTCCCGGACCGAACCCTCGTCCAATCGCTGACGAGCCTCGCGGCAGCGATCGGAGCGCCGATCCTCGCCGAGCCGACGTCTCAGCTCCGCTTCGGATCGCACGATCGGTCCCGCGTCGTCACCACCTACGACGCCCTCTTCCGTGATCTCCCCGAGCGACTCGCGCCGGACCTGATCATCCGCTTCGGTGACATGCCGACGAGCAAGCCGCTGCGCACCTGGCTCGCTACGTGGAACGGAGATCAGATCGTCGTCGACCCGCCGTCCCCTTCGAACGAGCCAACGCGCAAGGCCGGGGCGATGATCGACGCCGACGCAACGAGCCTGGCGAAGGCGCTCACCGGGGAGTGCGCGGGGGCGTCGGTCGATTCGCGGTGGTCCGTAGCCTGGCGCGATGCGGACCGAGCCGCTCGGAACGCCGTCGACGAGTTGCTTGCCGCCGAGGAGAGCCTCAGCGAGCCGTCGATCCACGTCGCCCTCGGCCAGGCATTCGGCGACGGAGAGCGGGTCCTGATCGCTTCGTCGATGCCAATCCGGGACGCCGAGGCGTTCATGGACGGCAGCGATGCGGACGTCACCATCCATTCGAACCGCGGGGCGAACGGCATCGACGGCCTGCTCTCGACCGCCGCGGGGATCGCGTCCGGCTCCGGCTCCCCGACCTGGCTCGTGATCGGCGACCTCGCGCTGGCCCATGATGCGGGCGGCCTCGCCGCCGTCGCCGACGCGAAGGCCCCAGTCCGCATCGTCGTCCTCGACAACGCCGGCGGCCGCATCTTCGACTTCCTTCCCCAGGCCAACCAGATTGATGGGGCCCGCTTCGAACGACTCTTCACCACGCCCTCGCCGTTGCGCGATCCGGCAGCGCTAGCCGAGGCCTACTGCATCTCGTTCGTCGAGATCGACGGACTGCGTGACTTGACCCCTCTCACGAAGCCAGAGACGACCCTCGCGCGCGTCCAGATCGGTCGCGACGACAACGTCTTCCTGCATCAACGCCTGGCGCAGGCGGCGGTCCGCGCAGCTCTGGACCCGACCCTCTGACAAAAGCCTGACCGGCCGAGAGAACTCGCCGTCCTCGGCGGCGTCCATCCATCCGACCGGGCCGGCATACCAGCCGCGGTCGAGACCCTCGAACTCGGCGATCAGGCGCTCGCCCTCCGCCCCACTCAAATGAAATGCAGAGACACCGTCGCCGAACTAGAGTCCCGCGGGGCGACAACATGGAACTCCACTGGCGCATCTCCTAAACGCCGACCCGAGAATCTAATCATCCGAACCGCCCTTGTCACATTCAACCCCGCCGGATCGAGAAAGCGTCGCACCCGCGGGATCATCAGCCTGTCGCAGCGCGATCATGAGCGCTACCGCCAACGACGTATCCTCACGAAGAAGGACCAGAATCCGTACTGAACCGGTCCGGCGCAAGCCTCATCGGGACGCCATTCCGCGAGGAGCGCGAGCATCTTCGCTTCTCTCGGTATCCTAAAGCGAAGCCTGAAGCCGCCTGCAGATCCACTACTGCCCTTGACAGTCGCCACGCGCGCTTTCAGATTCCTTACTCGACCAGCTCCATAACCCTGACCATGCCTAGAGCTTACTACGCGGGTATAGCTCTGCAACGTGTAGTCAACAGGTCTCGAGGGGGCAGATACCTCAATAGCCATCGCCCTCCGACGAGTTCGCATAGGCTTGCGCTTAGCAATACGTCCGATCATCTCTTGGATGACGCACTCGTCAAACCCCGTTTTATAGACCCAGCGCCCCTCGTAGAGGGCGCCGCGCTGAGTGCCGCCATCGCGCCCTGTCAGCTGAGCGCCAGGTTTCTTGAAGCCAACGGCATCCACTGGCGCCAAAAGCGCCAAGCCGATCACTACGACGCTGGCAATAATCCAGCGTCGTAGTGATGCGCGCTTAGCATCGGAGGCTAGGAGTAGATATATATGTTCTGAAGTCCCCATACATCGCCCTTGCCAAGCGTGTAGTACTTATCAGTACATGGTGCGATACCAGGACTCATCGTCAGGTTCCCGTGATCCGATATTGGCCATACGTGGTCGAGGCCAAACACATTGTGGCAATTTTTCGCTTCCCTCTGCCTCCTTAGCTTGCTCTGCAGCTTCAACGGCTGGTCCACCGCATTTGTCAATTTCGACATCGCCCTCCGTGGATACGCGAACCGCCAAGGAGTCGCCGCCGGTTTCGCCTACGGCTGTGCCAACCACACCGTAGCCCGGCTCGGGCAACTGCACCATGACGCTCTCGTCGGAGATGTAGGTCACGGACTTGAGCAGATCATCAGTCAGACTCAAGCTCTTGCCGGCAATCTGGCTGCAACCTAATACCTTCTGCCCCTTCACTCCTTCCCCCGAGTCACTACCAGCGATGGATAATGACTAGGAATTTAGTGAACAGATTCGATTGCCAGAAACCCTATAGCTCGATCTCCCTACGTCAAGTGC
>CAZXKG010000089.1:0-2901 GCA_964641695.1 uncultured Conexibacter sp. | reverse complement strand
GTGAACAGATTCGATTGCCAGAAACCCTATAGCTCGATCTCCCTACGTCAAGTGCCATTAGGACAAAGTATGCGGGTAGCGAAAAACGTGTCGCACTCAGCCCATCAGCAAGGGCAGCAGGGCGGCGAGCTTGACCTCAGTTTCGGCGAGCTCGGCGGCGGGGTCGGAGTCGGCGACTATGCCGGCCCCGGCGAAGAGGTGCGCGGTGCGGTCGCGCAGCAGGGTCGCGCGGAGGGCAACGCAGAACTCGCCGTCCTCGGCGGCGTCCATCCATCCGACCGGGCCGGCGTACCAGCCGCGATCGAGGCCCTCGAGCTCGGCGATCAGGCGCTCACCCTCCGCCCCGCTCGGCTCTGATCCGACTGCAGGAGTCGGGTGCAGCATCGCCGCCAGCTGCAGCACCGAGCGCGACTCGGTGAGCTGCGCGTGGATCGGTGTGGCGAGGTGCTGGATGTTGGCCACCTTGATCACCACGGGCTCGTCGGCCCGCTCTACCCAGACAGACGAGGAATCGAGCCGCCGCGCGATCCGGTTGGCGACGATCTCGTGCTCGGTCCGATCCTTCGAGCTCCGCAGCAGCGCCTCGCCCAGATGGTCGTCCACCGACGGATCGGCGCTCCGGCGCGTCGAGCCCGCGAGGGCGACGGTGGCTGCCACGGCGCCCGCCCTGCGCACCAGCAGCTCGGGGCTGGCGCCGACGAACGCGGCCTCGGGCGTTCCGGCGCAGAAGCAGAAGCAGGATGGGAACGACTCCCGCAACGCCGCGAACAGCGGCGCGGGTGAGTGCGCTGCCGAGCCGTCGACGCGGACCTCGCGCGCCAAGACCAGCTTCTCCACCCGCCCCGCCCTGATCAGCTCTCGCGCCTTGGCGACCGCGTCCTCGTAGTGGGCGGGCGGTCGAACGGAGACGACCTCGGTCGTACCGGTTGGATGCGGGTCGAGCTGAGGCATTGCGTCGACCCGAAGCGACGCGAGCCTCGCCGTCACCGCCTCGCGGATCGAGTCCGGCGAGCGGGTCGTATCGGCGATCGCGCAGACGGTCAGGTGGCCGCGCCCCCCGAGCCTGGAAACGATCACCTCGGGCAGGCAGAGCAGCGCCGGCGGGAACGACGACCAGGTACCCGACCCGCCGCCGTCGGCGTCGAACGCCATGCCGCCGACCCAGAGCGGTCCCACTCCGAGCGGCAGCTCGTCGGGAGCGTCAGACAGCCTCCCGCGTAACAGCGCCGTGGTGTCCTCGACCAGATCCCCGGCGCGGGCGGGACCGCGCGAGACCACCTCCGCAACCGACCCGATCGCCCCGATCGCGAACCCGTCGCGATCGGGCTGCTCCCAGCAGAACCAGCGATCGTCGGCGCGCCGCGAAGAGAAAGCGATCGCGCTCGGATCGAGATCGCGTTCGATCTCGATCGTCGCACTGAGCAGCCGGCGGGCCGTCCCCCCCTCCCCCGCGCCGGCCCTCCCGGCAAGCGCTTCTACCGCGGCGGGGAGACGCTCCAGGCCGGGGTATGCGAGGAGCGAGGTCAGCTCTCCGGCCGGGATCGGGTGATCGCCACCTCGCCCGTCCTGGCCATCTCGATGAGACCGTGGGGCCTCACCATGCGCTCGAAGGAGTTGATCTTCTCGGTCGTCCCCGTCACCTCGACCGTGATCGAGCGGCGCGAGACGTCGACGATGTGCGCTCGGAAGATCTCCGCGTACTCCATGATCTCGGCGCGGGTGTCGGCGGCGGCGTTGACCCGGAAGAGGGCCATCTCCCGCGTGACCGCGGTATCCGGCTCCATGTCGCGGATCTTGATCACGTTGACCAGCTTGTGAAGCTGCTTGGTGACCTGATCGATCGGGTGCACGGCACCGTCTACCGTGAGCGTGACGCGGGAGATGTCGGGGTTCTCGGTGGGACCGACCGCGAGCGTGTCGATGTTGAAGCCGCGGCGGCTGAACAGGCCGGCGATCCGGGCCAGGACGCCGGGCCGGTTCTCGACCATCAGCGAGAGCACGTGCCGGCGACCGGTCAGCCCTCCCGATGCCTGCAGGTTGTCCAGATCGACGAAGTCCTGTGTTCCGGAGTTGGCCATCCTCGTCTCCTTCCTAACCCACCATGTCCCGGGCGGCGGCGCCGGCGGGGATCATCGGGTAGCAGTTCTCGTTCGGGGTGACGTGAACGTCGAGCAGGACCGGCCCCTCGGTCTCGAGGGCGGTCTTCATCGCGCCGGCGAGCTCGGACTGCTTCTCGCAGCGGATCCCGGTCCAGCCGAACGCCTCGGCGAGCTTCGCCCAATCGGGGCTCGGACCCATCTCGACCGACTGGTAGCGCTCCTCCCAGAAGAGCTCCTGCCACTGGCGGACCATCCCGAAGTAGCCGTTGTTCATCAGGAACACCTTGACGTCGAGGTCGTGCGCGGCGGCGGTGGCGAACTCCTGACAGACCATGATCAGGCTGCCGTCGCCGGCGAGGCAGACGACCTGCTCGTCGGGCATCGCGACCTTCGCCCCGATCGCGGCCGGGAGGCCGAAGCCCATCGTCCCGAGACCGCCGGAGTTGAGCCACTGGTTGGGCCGCTTGAAGTTGTAGTACTGCGCCGCCCACATCTGGTGCTGGCCGACGTCGGAGGTGATGATCGCCTCGCCGTTGGTGGCTCGGTACATCTCCTCGACCATGAGCTGGGGCTTGATCTCCTCGCCCTCGCCGTCTTCGTACTGGAGCGGGTACTGCTCCTGCCAGCCGCCGATCCGCTGCCACCACTCCTCCAGGCGGGAGGAATCGGCCTCCAGGGCCCGGTACTCGTTGGTCAGCTTGGGCAGGATGTCCTTCGCGTCGCCGACGATCGGGATGTGGGCCGGCACGTTCTTCGAGACCTCGGCCGGATCGATGTCGATGTGGATGAACTTCGCGCGCGG
>CAZXKG010000088.1:0-11122 GCA_964641695.1 uncultured Conexibacter sp. | reverse complement strand
ACGAATGCGAGGGGTCAGTGAACGAGCTACAGCGCCGCATCGTCCAGAACTTCGAGAGCACCGCGGGGCGTCATGACGACCCCGCGCTCTACGGCGGGCCTCCCGGCGACCCAGGACTGGTCGGCGGACCGGAGTCCATCTCGTGGGAGATCAACGGCGACCTGGCGTCGGTCTCGATTGCCGGGATCCCGGCGATCATCCTGGAGATCCTGCACCCGTCGGTGATCGCCGGCGTCCAGGACCTGTCGAGCTACCGCGAGGATCCGTTCCGGCGGGCCCGCACGACGCTCGGCTACGTGCTCGGGACTACCTTCGGGAACACCGAAGCCGCGACGGAGATGATCGAGCGGGTCAAGCGGATGCACTCCCGGGTCAACGGGGTCCGGCCCGACGGCGTCCCCTACCGGGCGCTCGACCCCGAGCTGCTCGCCTGGGTCCACACCTGCATCCCGTGGATGATCATGCGCGCGTTCGAGCGCTTCCGCCGGCCACTCAGTCCAGCCGAGCGCGATCGCTATCTGGGCGAGCAGGCGATCATCGGGCGCATGGGGGGCGCGGACCACGTCCCCGTGACTGCGGCCGAGCTCGAGGCGTACATCGATGAGATGCGTCCGAAGCTCGCGGTGAACGCACAGACCAGGGAGTTCCTCGACTTCCTGCAGACCGCGCCGGCCACGCCGAACGTTCCCGAGACCGTCGATCGGATGCTGCACCGCTTCGTGATCCACGCGACGATGAGCCTCGCCCCCGACTGGGCCCACGAGCTGACCGGGTTCGGCCGGCCCGGCGTGCTCGAGCGGACCCTGATCGGTCCCTACCTGCGCCTCGACGCGGGCGCCCTCAGGTGGGCCTTCGGGACCCCCCGCTACCTCGAGCTCGCCCGAGCCCGGGCGTCGGCGGCACCGCACCCGGATCAGCCCGCCCGGGAGAACGCGGGTCAGCGGCAGCCAACGGCCGGCTCGCCCGTGGGTTCCTGATGGAAGCCGGGTTCGCTGAGCTGCTGGCCACGGCGACGGCCGGGGAGCCCGTCGACGAGGTCGCGGACCGCACCAGCCAGCGCATCCTCGACGCGGCTGTCCAGGAGGCCGCCGCAGTCGGGCTGGCACGCTTCACGATCGAGGGGGTCGTGCGCCGGGCCGGGGTGGCGCGGATGACCGCTTACCGACGCTATCCCCGCCGTGACGACCTCGCCCAGGCGCTGGTGCACCGCGAGACCCAGCGCTTCCTGGCAGCGGTGGCGGCCGGGATCGAGGGCGCGCCGAGCCCGCGTGATGCCGTCGCCGAGGCGTTCGTCGAGGCGATCAGGTTCGCCCGCGCGCATCCGATCCTGCGCCGGATCGGCCAGGGTGACGCGGGGCCGTTCATCGAGGGGTTCACGGCCGACGAGGGCCGGTTGCTCCGCACGGGCTCGGCGTTCATCGCCCGCTACCTGCACGGCGAGCGATCGGGGCCGCCGACACGTTCGGCGCGCTGGACCGCCGACGTCTTCGCCCGCCTCTTCATCAGCTACCTGACGATGCCGCCGCACGATCCCGACTTGCAGGACGACGCCGAGCTCCGACGCTTCGCAGAGGAGATCCTGACCCCGATGGCCGAGCGCGCCTCCTAGCCGCCGACGATCGAGGCGGGGCTCCCCGGCAGCCGGGCGTCCATACCGAGGTCTTTACCCGGGGTTTTTGCCGGATCGCTGCGAATCCGGCCATTGCCGCCGATAGGGGCGCTAGATCTGGCCATCCCCCGGCCGGCTCCGTCCGCGCGGGGAGGTCGTGTGTCGATGCAGCAAGGGGTCGAAAGGGTATGAGCATGGGTCGTCGTCGGATGCGGATCGGTCTTGCCGTCGCGGGGCTCTGCCTCGCCGCGCTGGCCCTCTCCCTGGTCACCCGCCCGCCGGCGCCCGCCATCGGCGAGGAGTGTGCCGAGGAGGAAGTCAAGATCGGCATCGTCACGGCGAAGGGGTGCTTCAAGAAGGGCGAGGACTCGCGATCTGGCGAGTACCTGGAGAACACGATTCCCTCGGTGGTGGTGAACGGCTTCAAGCTGAGCTCGACCGACGGGAAGCAGGTCGCGAAGGTGCGCTTCTTCACGGGCAAGACGAAGGACGGGAAGAACGACCTGCCGCTGTGGGTGACCAGCAACGGCCAGCCGGTGCGGATCACGGCCACCGAGAAGGTCGGCAACCACACGAACGAGTACAAGTGGCTCGCCGGCAACGGGATCGACGTCCATCCGCCCGCGAAGGGCTCGGTCCCCCTGTTCAACGGCGCGCTGTCCGAGCCGAACTCGATCTACGGGATCATCCCGCCGGTCGAGTCCAAGAGCGTGGTCCAGATCAACGAGCACGGCGGCGGCAGCTTCGAGATCGGCTTCGCCCTGAAGAGCTTCCTCCAGTTCCTCGACAAGGGGGTCGACTTCGGGGTCGGCTGGGAGGTCGAGGAGAGCGGCGAGGCCAAGTTCGAGGGGGTCGAGGGGGAGGTCGAGGGCGTCTCCGTCGCGAAGCTGTTCGAGATCAACAAGCTGGCGTTGAAGCTCGCGACGAGCCCCGAGTTCTCGATCGATGCGACCGCGGGGGCCACGCTGAAGGTCCCTGATCGAGTCGCCGACAAGGGGCTGATCGTCACCTTCGGGGCGAACAGCAAGGGGCCGACGAAGCTCGGGCTGACGGCGACCGGCCTCAACGTGCAGATCGGGACGACCGGCATCTACCTGCAGAAGGCCGGGCTGACGCTGTTCGCGCAGCCGCTCGGGTTCGGCGGCCAAGCCGGGATCACGGCCGGACCCAAGATGAAGGTCTTCGGCCACGATTTCGCGGCCGTGGCGGTCGACGGGTCGATCGACCTGCGCGCGCCCGACGAGCAGGCGAAGAAGCACGGCTACCTGGACACGAAGGCGGCCTTGAAGCTCATCGGCCTCTCAGTCGCCAACGCGCACTTCCGCTACGACTTCGGCCAGGGCACGCAGTTCCAGGCGTCGGTGGGGATGGGGATCCCGTCGTTGACCAACAACCCCAGCCAGCCGCTCTACGTCGGCGCCTGGCTGAACGGCTGGACGACCGCCAACGGCTTCAACCTGGAGGGAAGCGGGCGGCTGAAGATCTTCGCCTTCGACCTCGCCGGAGTGAGCACCGTCATGTCGAACGTCGGCGTGGCCGGCTGCATCAAGGTGATCGCCTGGATCGGGGGTGGCGTGCTCTGGCGGAACGGGCAGGTCTCGCTGCTCGGTGGCTGGAGCTGCGATCTCGGCGGGTACCGGGGCCACCGCGCCGCGGTCGAGACGTTCAACGAGTCGACTCGCTCGGAGGCGCCGCTGCGGCTGCCCAAGGACGTCGCTGTGATCAGCGTCGCCGGCCAGGGCGCGACCCCGATGGTCAAGCTCGAGCACGAGGACGGGCGCATGCTCCAGACGCCGCCGGTCGACGATGCCGACGGCCTCCTGCAGTCCGAGCACGGCGCCGCGATCGCCGAGCACGAGGGTGGCGACTCGGTCCACTTCCTGCCGGAGGAGAGCGCGGGTCAGTGGACGGTGAGCTCCCTGGACGGGTCGCCCGTCGACGTGAGCTCGATCCGGACGGCGTCGACGCTGCCGGATCACAACGTCAAGGCCGAGATCCGAGGGACCGGGTTGAAGCGGAAGCTCGTCTGGAGGGCGCGCGAGATCCCCCACCAGTCGCTGGTGTTCAGCGAGGTCCTGCCGAACGGGTCGGAGGTCGGCCTCTTCCGCACGAACCGGCCTCGCGGCAGCCGTCAGATCCAGCTCGCCCACGGCGGGGACAGCTACGGCGCGCGGAAGCTCGCGGTCGACGTCAGGCAGCGCTTCGACACGCCTCGCGACGAGCTGATCGCCGATCGCTACCGGGTGACGCGGCCGAAGCGCCCCGGCACGCCGGCCAAGGTCAAGGCCGTGCGCATGCTCCACGACGTGGTCGTCAGCTGGCGCGGGGTCAAGGGCGCGCAGGGCTACGAGATCGTCGCCCGCGACCCGAGCGGCCTGCAGATGGTCCGCTCGGTGGGCCCGCGGGCCCGCAAGGTCCGCCTCGACTCGGTCCAGACGCGACGCAAGCTCAACATCGGGGTCGCCGCCGTCAACGTGGACGGTGCTGCGGGTAAGCCGAGGCGGACCTCGATCGACACCCACCGGCTGGTTGGGGGGCCGAAGCGAGCGCTGCGGGACATGCTCCGTGATGCGAGGCGCAACTCGAGCGCGAGCCGGGTCGTGGCCTATCCCGAATGTCCGCATCTCGGCTCGTGCATCTTCCGGCTCGGCGCCGAGCGCGGCGGGCGGAGGATCGGCCATGGCGTCGCCTACGTCGGTCCGGACATGACGGATCGCATCTCGTTCAAGGCCCGGCGACCGGGCAAGGCGACGCTTCGCGGGTCGCTGACCTACAAGGGGAGGACCTACGAGGCGAGCGTGCGGCCGCGCTGAGCCGCCGTGCTGGAATCGGGCTCGCTCATCCGGGCTCGGTGAGCGCCGTCGCGAGCTCGGTTCGCGACTTGATGCCGAGCTTGCGATAGGCGTTGGAGAGGTGGCCCTCGACGGTTCGGGGGACGAGGTAGAGGTCCTCCGCGATCTCCTTGTTCGTCCGGCCGGCGAGGGCGAGCTCGGCAACGCGGCGCTCGCGCCGTGTCAGCGCACGGGGGCCGCGGATGGCATCGCGCCTGGGTCGCCCGCCGGCGGCGAAGAGGGCGCCTCGGGCCCGCTCGACGAGCGGCTCGGCGCCGCACTCGGCGGCGGTCTCCAGGGCCTGCCTCAGCGGCTCGCGGGCCTCGGTTGGGGAGCGCTCCGCGTGCAGCGCCCCGCCGAGCGCGATCAGCGCGGTCGCGCGTTCGAGCGGAGCCGGCGCCGGCTCGAGCGCGTTCAGGGCACGCGCGAGCAGCTCGATCCGCTCCTCGCCGGCGGCTAGGAGCGCCATCGCCGTCAGCGTCCGGCCGATCGCCCGCGGCGTTCCCCACTCGTGCGCCAGCTCGAGCTCCTCACGCAGAAGCCGCTTCGCCCGGTCCCGGTCTTCGTCCAGCTCGACCATCAAGGTCGCCGCGCGGGAGCGCCAGGGCAGCAGCGCGGGATTGCGTCCGCCGAGCCGCTCGAAGCGCTCGCCGACCTCGAGCAGCTCGGTGAGCGCGATGCGGGTCTCGCCGTCCGCCGCGCGCAGCTCGGCTCGGCAGGCGAGCAGTCCATGCAGGCCCACCGAGCCCGCCTCGGCGTCGGAGCAGTCCGCCCGTTCGAGCGCGCGGCGCGCCCCCTCCCGGTCGCCCTGCGCCAGCGCCGCTCCGCATGCCGCCGCGGCGGCATGCGCGACCGGAACCCCCCGCATCCCCCATCCAGCGCAGATCTCGAGGCTCTCCTCGGCCTCGGCGCGAGCCTCCTCGAGCGCGCCGCGCAGCAGGTGGGCGAAGGCGGAGAGCATCTTCGCGCCGCCCAGCGCCGCGTGGCGCCCGCTGCGCCTCCCCTCGCGGATCCATTCGTCGGCGACCCGCGCAGTGATCCTCGAGTCCGCCGCCAGCAACGCCAGGAAGCCGACCGCGAGCGGTCCGCCCTCGATCTCCAGCGAGGTGGTCCACTCGCCGCTGAACGCCGGCTCGACACGGCGCAGGATCTCCGCGGCGGGCACGTTCGCCCAGGCGTCCCGATATCCGAGGCTGGCGACGAGGGCCCGCGCCCCGGGGCCGCCCGAGCGTGCCTCCGCCCGCATCTCCCGCAGGACGTCCGCGGGCGGCTCGGCCGGCTCGGGAGCCAGCATCGCGGCGGTGTCGACGAGGGCAAGCAGCTGCAGCCGCAGGGCGTGATCCTCCTCGCCGAGCTCGGCGATCGCCGCCAGCGCTCTGCTCATCGTCGCGCTCGGGGCCGAGCCGGGCCGCATCGCGGCCAGCCGCGCCTCGGTCGTCACGCGCACCCGCTCGTCGCGGATCAGCGGCAGCGCCTCCTCCAGGTGGGCGTCGGCCGCTTCGCCGTCGATCCCGTACTCGGCCGTCGCCAGCTCGATCAGGATCGTCGCCCGGAGCTCCTCCGGAGGCGGCTCGTCGAGCGCGCGGCGCAGGTAGGCGATCGCCGTGTCCTCATCGCCGGCGTCGCCGGCATGGGCGGCGGCTTCGCGCAGGATCTCGACTCGCCACGGCTCGCCGCCCGCCTCGACGTGCAGGAGGTGGCTGGCGACGGCCTCGGCGGGCGCGCGCCGGTCGCGCAGAAGCGCCGCGGCGCGCCGATGCGCGTCGGCCGCGGCGAGCGGCTCGATCTTCGCGGCGAGCGCGTCGCGGATCAGCGGGTGGACGAACTCGACGGAGCCGGCGGGAGCGAGGATCTCGGCGCGATGAAGCTCGGTGGCGGCTTCCCGGGTCTCCTCCTCGTCGAGCCCGGCGAGATCCGCTGCCAGCTTCAGCGGTGCCCGCTCGCCGGCCACCACCACCGCCTCGGCGAGCCGGCGCGCCTCGGGGCGGAGCTGTCCGAGCCGGACGTTGACCGTCTGGGCCACGGCCGCCGGTCCGATCTCCTCCAGCGTGGTCAGTCCCTCCGAGGACGGCTCGAACCCGCGGGCGGCGAGTGCTCGCAGCAGCTCGCGGATTAGCAGCGGGTTGCCGCCCGAGGATCGGTAGCAGCCGTCGCAGAAGTCCTCGTCGGCCCCTCCGAGCGCGGCGCGGACGAGCTTCGCCGTCGCCTCTCGCCCGAGCGGCTCGAGGCTGAGCGAGAGCGGGTCGACGCCGGCCCAGAAGGATTCGTGAAGCTCGGCGCCGAGGCCGGCGCCGCTCGAACGATGGGCGTAGAAGACGAGCGCCGGAAGGCCGTCGAGGCGGCGAGCGAGGTAGGAGAGGAAACGCAGCGAGGGCGGGTCGACCCATTGCCCGTCGTCGATGGTGAGCACGAGCGGCCGGCGCTCGCAGAGGTCGACCGTCGCCCGGTAGAGCGCGTCGACGACAAGCAGGGTCCGCTCCTCGCGCGCGGTCGCCGAGCTCGGCTCGAGAACCTCCCGGGCCGCCGCGGCCAGGGAGGTGAGCGTCACGTCGCTGAGCTCCGGGCCGGCGAACGCCTGGCGGATCGTCGCGTAGGGAAGGCCGCGCTCGAACGGGCTTCCGCCTGCCGCGAGGACCGTCGCGCCGGCGTCGCTCGCGAACCTGCGCGCCGCCTGCAGGAGCTGGGTCTTGCCGATTCCCGGCGGGCCGTCGATCGTCACCAGCCCGCCGCTGCCGACCGCTGCGCGCTCGATCCGCTCCCGGATGGCGGACAGCTCGGCCTCTCGCTCGAGCAGAGTCAGCATCGGGCTCTCCGCTGGCATACCCGGGTCCATCGATCGATCGGGCAGCCTACTCGGATCAAGGTCCGCAGCTGCTTGCGAGGTATGTTCGGCCTCATGAGCAACTTCGAAGACGTCCTTTATGAAGTCGACGGCGCCACAGCCGTCATCACCATCAACCGCCCGGAGCGCTACAACGCTTTCCGCGGCCAGACCATCGAGGAGCTGATCGCCGCGTTCAGGGGCGCATGGGCGGACAAGCGCGTGCGCGCGGTCGTCTTCACCGGCGCGGGCGACAAGGCGTTCTGCTCGGGCGGTGACGTCAAGCAGCGTGCCGAGACCGGCGATTACGGTCCCACCAAGAGCGGGTTGTGGGAGGTCAACTACTTCCACAAGCTGATCCGCGACATCCCGAAGCCCGTCATCGCCGCGGTCAACGGCGTTGCTATCGGCGGCGGCCACGTCTTCCACGTGATCTGCGATCTGTCGATCGCTTCGGATACCGCGCGCTTCGGCCAGGCCGGCCCGCGAGTCGGCTCCTTCGACGCCGGCTTCGGCACGGGGTACCTCGCCCGTGTCGTCGGTGAGAAGCGCGCCCGAGAGATCTGGTTCCTGTGCCGTCAGTACGACGCGGCCACCGCCGAGCGGTGGGGGCTGGTCAACGCCGTCGTCCCGCCCGAGGAGGTGCTGCCCGAGGCCAAGCGCTGGGCGGAGGAGATCGCCCAGATGAGCCCGACGGCGATCAAGTTCCTGAAGCACTCCTTCAACACCGACACCGACCACCAGGGCGGCATCAGCAACATGGCCGACGCCGGACTCGACCTCTTCGTCGAGACCGACGAAGGTCGCGAGGGCGCCCTCGCCTTCGCCGAGAAGCGTCCCCCCGACTTCGCGCGGTACGCATGAGCATCGCTATCGACCTGAGCGGTGACGTAGCCGTCGTCACCGGCGCCGCGTCGGGGATCGGCCGCGCGATCGCCAGGACGATGGCGGATGCCGGGGCCACGGTCGCGGCTGCCGATCGCAACACCGAGGGTGTGCAGTCGACGGTCGAGGGGATCGGTGGAGCAAGCACGGCCCACACCGTGGATCTCGCCGACCCGGCTGCCGTACTCGCCTTCCGCGACGAGGTCATATCCGCCCACGGCATCCCGACGGTGATCGTCAACGCCGCGGGGTGGGACCGCATCGAGCCGTTCATGGACAACGACGACGAGCTCTGGCAGTCGCTCATCGCGATCAACCTGCTGGGGCCGATCCGTCTCAGCCATGCGTTCCTCGCGTCCATCCTCGAGGCCGGCACTCGAGCCAGGATCGTCAACATCGCCTCCGATGCCGGCCGTGTCGGCAGCAGCGGCGAGACGGTCTACGCGGGGACCAAGGGAGGGATCATCGCTTTCACGAAGTCCCTGGCCCGCGAGATGGCCCGTCACCGGATCAACGTCAACGTCGTCTGCCCGGGTCCCACCGATACGCCACTGCTGGACTCCGCACCCGACAAGCTCCGCGAGAGCCTGATCAGGGCGATCCCGTTCCAGCGATTGGCCGAACCTGAGGAGATCGCCGACGCCGTCGTGTTCTTCGCCTCCGACCGGGCACGCTACGTCACCGGACAGGTGCTCAGCGTCAGCGGCGGGCTGACGATGGCGGGCTGAGCCATCGAGTCGTCAGCGCCCGTAGACGAGGTGGGTGACGTGTGGCGTGGTGCGGCTCGAGACCGGCTTCAGCTCGATGCCCGCGGCGCCGTCGAAGAGGCGCTCTCCGCCGCCGGCGACGAACGGCGCCACGTGTAGCCGCAGCTCGTCGACGAGGCCGGCGGCGAGGTACTGGTTGAGGGTGCCGGGGCCGCCGGCGATCGAGACGTTCTTCTCCCCCGCGGCCTCACGCGCCCGCTCGAGTGCCGCCTCGATCCCGTCGGTGACGAAGTGGAAGACGGTACCGCCATCCATCTCGATGCTCGGGCGAGGACGGTGGCAGAGGACGAAGGTAGGTGCGTGGTAGGGCGGGTTGGGACCCCACCAGCCCTGCCAATCGAGATCCCATTCTCCGCGGTCGGGACCGAACATGTTGCGCCCCATGATGAAGGCGCCGGCCGCGGTGATCGCCGCGAGCTCCTCGGCGCTGTCCTTTGCGTGATCGGACCTCCAGACCTCCAGGCGGTCCGTGTCCATGTCGCCGAACGGCTGCTCCAGGCTCTGTCCCTTGCCCGCTGCGTAGCCGTCGAGGGTGATCATCATGTTCGCGGTGACCTTGAGCATCTCGTCTCCTCCTCGTTGGTGATCGCAACCGCGTTCGAGGTCAGCCGGACCGTCGTTCAGTCAGCCCACCAGTCTCGCTGACCCACCACGTCGTCCCGCGGGTTCTGAGGGTTCCTGAGCGTGAACGGCATGGCCGCGATTCTACGGTCCGAATCCACCCGCCCGCCGTGGAAAGCTCATGTCCCCGGCCGGGGGAGGGCTCACCTCACGGGTCACCGTCGCGACGACTTATTCGTATGTCCGTACGAATATAAGTATGATGTCCCGGCGTGGCGGTCGGACCCGATACCTGCGAGCTGCTTTGCCTCGATCTGCCCAAGGCCGAGAAGGTGCGAAAGGCCCTTCCGGCCCTCGGGCGCCTCGAAGGTCTTGCGAACGGCGCGAAGGCACTTGGCGATCCCACGCGGCTGGCTGTGGCGTTCGCCCTTGACTTCAGCGAGACGGCGTGTGTGTGTGACCTTGCGTGGATCGTCGGCCGCGATGAGCGTCTGGTCTCGCACCACGCGCGGCACCTCAAGGCGGCCGGGCTGGCACGCTCGCGGCGCGACGGCAAGATGGTCATGTACGAGTTGACCGACAGGGGCCGCGCCCTGTTGGCGGCCGTGACTGCGCAGCGCGCTCCGTCGTGACCGATGGCGACGCTTGCGCTGATCTTCTACGGCGCCTATCTCGGGATCGCGTTCGGCCTGCGCACGTTCCTCCAGCTGCGCCGCACGGGCTCGACCGGTTTTCATGGACTAGGTGGAGCGCCCGGCTCAGCTGAGTGGTTGGCGGGGATCGGCTTCACGCTCGCGATCGTCGCGGGCTTCGCGGCGCCCGTACTCACGCTCGTCGGCATCCTGGAGCCCATCGGCGTGCTCGACGTTCGGGCGGTCCACATCGCCGGCGTGGTTCTCGCCGTCGGAGGGATCGCGGCGACGTTCTGCGCCCAGGTCGCGATGGGGACGAGCTGGCGTATCGGCGTGGATCCTTCGGAGCGAACTGCTCTCGTGACGACCGGTCCGTTCGCGCTCGTTCGCAATCCGATCTTCGCGGCGATGCTGCCTACGGCTCTCGGGCTCGCGATGCTCGTTCCCAACTGGCTCGCGCTGGTGGGGCTGATCGGTCTGGCGGCGTCGTTGGAGCTTCAGGTCCGGGTCGTGGAGGAGCCGTACCTGCTCCGGGTGCACGGCGACAGCTACGCCGGCTATGCAGCGCAGGTCGGTCGGTTCGTGCCCGGTGTCGGCCGGCTCAGGCGCATCGTCTGAACCGACGCATGCGGCCGAACTCCGGCTGCGATTCGGCCGACGTGGACTGGGCGTTCGAGCGGCTGCGGCCGCAGGCGTCGACCATGTACTCGGAGGTCACCCCGCTCGAAGCGTGGCCGGATGTCCCGATCACGGACATCCGCGGGGATCGCGATCAGCTCGTCTCACCCCGACTGGGCGGCGCTGCGTCCCGCCGTCGCCTGCGGAAACGTTCCTCTCAAGTCCGGCGGATCCGCTGAGGGGAACGAAATCCCCGCGGGCGACGGGTTTCGCTCCCGTCACGCTGCCGGGGAGGGCGAGGGGAACGTTTTCGCGGGCGATGACGCGCTGGGGAGGTGCGAACACGCTGCCTCGGTTCGGGGTCCGCGGGGGCCCGTCGCTGGGACCAGTCGGCTAGG
>CAZXKG010000087.1:0-11179 GCA_964641695.1 uncultured Conexibacter sp. | reverse complement strand
GCCGACTTCGATCTCCTGGAGTCGTGGCCCGACAACGTGATCGCGATGCAGCGCAACTGGATCGGGCGCTCCGAGGGGGCCGAGGCGATCTTCCGCTGCGAGGAGGTCGACCTCGACTTCCCGGTGTTCACGACCCGTCCCGACACCCTCTTCGGAGCGACGTTCTTCGTCCTCGCACCCGAGCACCCCGACCTCGACCGGCTGATCGCCGGCACCTCGAACGAGGTGGAGGTCCGCGACTACGTCGCCGCCGCGATGCGCCAGTCCGCCGGCGAACGCGGCGACGAGGATCGCGAGAAGACCGGCGTGCGCCTCGAACGGACCGTGGTCAACCCGGTGAACGGCGAGAGCATCCCGATGTTCGTCGCCGACTACGTGCTCATGGAGTACGGCACCGGCGCGATCATGGCGGTACCCGCGCACGACCAGCGCGACTTCGAGTTCGCGCGCAAGTTCGGCCTCCCGATCCGGATCGTGGTCGAGTCAGCCGACGAGGCCGAGCGGTCCTCCTCGGGTGCCGACCTCGACGAGGCGCTCGCCGCCCAGTCCGACGACGTGCGCCTCGTGAACTCCGGCGCACTGGACGGGCTCACCCCGGCCCGGGCCAAGTCCGAGATCGTCTCCCGCCTGGAGTCCGAGGGTCGCGGCAAGCCGGCCGTCAACTACCGCCTCCGCGACTGGCTGCTCTCCCGCCAGCGCTACTGGGGGTGCCCGATCCCCGTCGTCCACTGCCACGCCTGCGGGATCGTCCCGGTCCCGGATGACCAGCTTCCGGTCCTGCTTCCCGACATCGACGAGTACAGGCCGAAGGGCCAGAGCCCACTGGCCGCCGCCACCGACTGGGTCGAGACGACCTGCCCGAGCTGCGGCGGAGCCGCCCGCCGCGAGACGGACACGATGGACACCTTCGTCGACTCCTCCTGGTACTTCCTCCGCTACCTCGATCCGCGCAACGCGGAGCTTCCCTTCGACCGCGCGATCGCCGAGCACTGGATGCCGGTCGACCAGTACATCGGCGGGGTCGAGCACGCGATCCTCCACCTCATGTACGCGCGCTTCTTCACCAAGGCGCTCGCCGACGTCGGCGTGGTCGACCTCCAGGAGCCGTTCGCCAACCTGTTCACCCAGGGGATGATCACCCGCGACGGGGCGAAGATGAGCAAGTCGAAGGGCAACGTGGTCAGCCCATCGGAGTACGTCGCTCGCTACGGCGCCGACACCGCCCGCACCTACGTCTGCTTCATGGGCCCACCCGACCGCGGCGGCGATTGGCTCGACGAAGGAGTCGAAGGCGTGCATCGCTTCCTCGCGCGCCTCTGGCGCCTCGGCCTCGAGGTCGAGGAGTCCGGCGCCGAGCCGTCGGTTCCCGACTGCGGCGATCCCGCCTGGCAGCGTGGAACCGAGGGAGCCGCGCGGGATCTGCTGGGCAAGGCCCACTGGGCCATCGGCAAGGCAACTCGCGACTTCGAGCGCGACTTCCAGTTCAACACCGTGATCGCGGCGGTCATGGAGCTGCTCAACGAGGCGTACAAGCTCAAGCCGTCCCTCGAAGGCGAGGACGGCCGAGCCGCGCTTCGCTTCGCCACCCGTACCGCCGCGTCGCTGATCCACCCGTTCGCACCCCACCTCGCCGCCGAGATCTGGGAGCGGCTGGTCGGGACGCGGGTCTGGGAGGCGGCTTGGCCCGAGGCCGACGAGGAGATGCTCAGGGCCGAGACGATCACGCTGGTCGTCCAGGTCAACGGCAAGCTCCGCGATCGCGTCGAGGTCGCGGTCGACGCCGACGAGGCCGACGTGCTGAGCGCCGCCCGGGCTTCGGGGAAGGTCGCGGCCCATCTCGACGGCGTGGACGTGCTGAAGGAAGTGGTCGTCCCCGGTCGCCTGGTCAACTTCGTGATCAAGCGATGATCTTCGCGACCAACGGGCAGGGCAGGGGTCAGGGGCCGTCGGAGGCGATCTCCTCGCGGCCGTCCGGCTGAAGAAGAAGCCGGCACAACGCTGAGCGAGGCGACTCGACCTTTTCCGTACCGCCCCGGTCTGCTACAAAGCGGCGATGCTCGTCAGGCGCCTTCCCGACGCCACTGTCCAGGAGTTCCATCGGTTGAGAACGCACATCCTCATGGATGCCGGCGAGCTCGGCTCGCGGAACATGACGGTCACCTGGATCGAAGTGCCAAGCGGGACAAGTCAGATACTCCAGTCCCACGAAGAAGCCGAACAGATCTACGTGGTCGTCGCGGGGGAGGGGGTCATGTCCGTCGCCGGCGGCGAGGAGAGCCTCACCGTGGGCGATCTCGCCCTGATCCCGCCCGCCACCGAGTACACCGTCGCCAACGAAGGAGTCGAGCTCCTGCAGCTGCTCTCGGTGCAGTCCCCGGCGGTATCGGTCGCGGAGACGATGGACCGCCAGTCGACCGCTGCGGTCGGCTACGACGACGACGAGTACTGATCCGGCACGATCTCGTATCGGCTCGTCACGGGCTCGTGGTGAACTTTCACAAAGCGCGCACCACGCGTAGGAGTTAGATCGCCACCATCGGGGCAATGTGCCTCGCGGCGGGAGACAGCGGACGGTGGAGGGGCTGAGCCGGCTCCAGCTCGCCCTCTGCGCGGCAGTCGGCGTGGCCCTGCTTCTGCTGGGCGTCAGGGCGATGGGCGCCGAGGAGGAGGGTTCGTCCGCCGAGCGGCGCGAGCGGCAGCCCGCGGTTCGGCTCTCATCCGCCGGCGGCGCGGGCAGCGGAGACCTGCTCGTGCACGTCACCGGAGCGGTCGTCGATCCGGGCGTCTACCGGCTTCCGGCCGGCTCCCGGGTCGAGGACGCGGTCGAGCGGGCCGGCGGCGCGAAGCGGTCGGGCGACCCCGACTCGATCAACCTGGCGGCACCCCTGGGCGACGGACAGCAGATCGTGGTACCCGCCCGCGCCGGCGCTGACACCGCCTCGGCAGGGACCGTCGCGTCATCCGCCGACGGGCCGATCAGCCTCGGTGCCGCGGATCAGGCCGACCTGGAGACGATCGACGGGATCGGACCCGTGACCGCCGCTGACATCATCGCCTTCCGCGACGAGCGGGGAGGCATCTCCTCCGTCGACGAGCTCGATCAGATCCCTGGGATCGGACCGGCGACGATCGAGGCCCTCTCCGAGCGGCTTCAGCCCTGAGGGCACGTGAGTCGGCTGGTCGGCTTGCTCGCCTTCGCCGGCGGCCTCGCCCTGGCGCAGACGCTCGAGGCGCCGCCGGGGTGGATCGTCTGCCTTCCCGCGCTGCTGGCGATCACGGCTCTGCTTCGCGGGCCGCACCGCCCGCGCCGCGGTCCGGGTATCGCGATCGCCCTCGCGGGCATCGCCGCGGCCGCGCTCGTTCTCGGAGTCGGCTCGGGGGACTCCCGGCTGGCTGCGATCGACGCCGGGGCGATGGACGCGGGAGCGGGCCGTCAGCTTCTGGTTCGCGGTCATGTGACTGCCTCGGCGTGGCGCGAGCGCGGCGAGGTCCGGGTACCGCTTGCCACCCCTCGTGGGCGCGTGATGGTCCTGGCCGAGGATGCCGCGTTGCCCCGGAGCCCTCCGATCGGTCGCCTGCTCCAGGCACGAGGAACGCTCGTCAAGCCGCCCGCCTCAGACGAGTTCATGCGATCCCGGCTCCGGCGGATCGGGATCAGCCACGAGCTCAGGGCGATCGAGGTCGAGGTGCTGCCGGAGCGCCGCGGTGGGCCGGCCGGGGTCCTCGATGCCATGCGAGCCAACGCCGAGCGGGCCGTCGGCGCCGGTCTCGACTCCCGTCAGGCCGGCCTCGCCAGGGGCTTCGTGCTCGGCGGCGACGATCGCATCGACCCGGCGATCGAGGAGGACTTCCGCCGGACCGGGCTCAGCCATCTGCTGGCCGTCAGCGGTCAGAACGTGCTGCTCCTCGCGGCGCTCGCGGGCGTGGCGCTCGGGCTTCTCGGGCTCGGTCTGCGGGCGCGCCTCGCCGTGAGCGTCCTCCTCATCGCCCTCTACGTACCGATCACCGGTGCCGGGGCATCGATCCAGCGGGCTGCCGTGATGGGCGCCGCCGGCCTGCTGATGACCATCCTCGGGCGACCCGCAGATCGCGGGTTCGTGCTCGCGCTCGCGCTCGTGGCGACGTTGCTGGTGAACCCGCGCTTCACCGGGGACGTCGGCTGGCAACTCAGCTTCGCCGCCGTGGTCGGGATCGGGCTTTGGGCCGCGCGGCTGAGCCGCCTGCTGGCGAGCCACAGGCCCCTCTCCGCCCTGCCGGAGCGGGTAGGCGGGCCCGCCGCCGAGGCGATCGCGCTGACGATCGCCGCGACGCTCGCGACCGCCCCGCTGATCGCCTTCACCTTCGAGCGTCTCTCCCTGGCGTCCCTCCTCGCCAACGTCGCCGTCGCGCCCGCGGTCGCCCCCGTCATGTGGCTGGGGATGGCCTCCTCCTTCATCGGCCAGTTCGTGGCCTGGCCGCTCGTCCCGGGGCTTCTGGAGGTGGTCGGCGCCGCCTCCGCTCGCTTGATCGACTACGTCGCCGGGATCGCTCACGGGCTCAGCGGCAACGCCTGGGCCGAGCTCGAGGTCGAGCCCCCATCGGTCGCCGCCCTGGCGGCGACCTACGCCTGCCTGGCGGCGGGGGTGGGTGCGATCCTGGCCATCGTCGAGCGTCGCGGGGGCTTGCGGGTGCGGCGCTCCCGGCTACTCGCGGCGGTCGCGGCCACGACGGTCCTCTGGGCTGCCGCCTCCACGGTTCGCGGGGGCGACGCCTCCCTCCCGCCGCTGGAGGGGATCGGGACCCGCGTCACCGTCCTCGACGTCGGCCAGGGGGACGCGACGCTGCTGCAGCCGTCCGAAGGCCTGCCGATCCTCGTCGACAGCGGGCCGGCGGAGGCGGACGTCGCCGAGCAGCTCGAGGACCTCGGGATCGAGCGGCTCGGCGCGCTGCTGATCACCCACGACCAATCCGACCACGCGGGTGGGGCGCCGGAGATCCTCTCCCGCCTCGACGTCGACCTGCTCGGAAGCCCGCTGCCCGTCCCGACCCTCGACTCGGCCGCGAGGCCGGAAACCCGTGTCGTCACGCTCAGGGCCGGCCGCGAGCTTCGGAGTGGCTCGCTTCGGGTCCGGGTGCTCTGGCCGAGCGACGCCGCGACCAAAGCCACCGGAGACCCGAACCTCTCGTCGCTGGTGCTGCTGGCCACCTCGGCCGGACGTCGCGTCCTCCTCACCGGCGACGCCGAGCAGGAGATGACGCACCTTCGGCCGGGCCCGATCGACGTGCTCAAGGTCGCCCATCACGGCAGCGCCGACGCCGGGCTGGGGGCGCTGCTGGCCTCCTCGACTCCGGCGATAGCCACCGTCTCGGCCGGCGCCGGCAACTCCTACGGGCACCCGGCGGATTCGACGACCGCTGCGCTCGCCGCCGCATCGACCTGCGTGCTCCGCACCGACCGGGACGGCGCGATCACGATCGATCTGCACCGGGGCCCGCTCGCGGCCTGGAGCGGGGGGGAGGCGATCGCAGCCGCACGTCCCGACTGCTGAGAGGGCGCGGCCGGCCGGAGCGTGGTCGGAGCCGACGCCGCCCCTAGACTCGTTGCGTTCATGGCCGCCGAGATGAAGCCCGCATACCTGTTCGCCGGCAGCGACACCGCGAAGCTGCTGGCGACGGTCGATCGGCTGCGCTCGCGCGCCGAGCGGGAGGGCGGGCCGGGCGTCCTCGAGGTCTTCGGCGGCGGGGCCGAAGCGCCCGATCCCGACGAGCTCGTCGGCTCGATCCCGGCGATCTCGTTGATCGCCGAGCACCGCTATCTGCTGGCGGACGGGGTCGAGAAGTGGCGCGCCACTCAGGTCAAGAAGATGGTCGTAGGGCTGGACTCGCTTCCCCCCGACGTCACCGTCGTGCTGGTCGCCCGGGGATCCGCGCCGAAGGGACTGGGCGACGCGGTCGAGGTCGCCGGCGGGGACGTGCTCACCTTCGAGGCCCCGAAGCCGCGCGACGTCCCCTCCTGGCTGCTGCGCGAGTCCCGCGAGCGCGGCTTCTCCCTGGCCCCGCAAGCGGCTCGTGTGATCGTCGAGCGTCTCGGGTCCGGGACCGCGAGGCTCGGCATGGAGCTCGACCGCCTGGCCCTCTGGGCGGGCGATGGCGGCGAGGTCACGGCCGAGGACGTCGAGAAGACGATCGCCGACGACTCCGAGCGCGCGGCGTGGGCGCTCGCCGATGCCGTCGTCTCCCGCGATCGCGCCGCCGCCGTCTCCGTCGCCGACGAGCTGCTGGCTCAGGGCGAGGCCGTCACCCCGCTCGTCTACGGGATGGCGAACCGGCTGCGCAGCGCCTACCAGGCGGCGAGCGGGATCGAGGCGGGAGAGCCCGCGGCGAAGATCGAAGCCGCGCTGCCGATGGCCCCGTACCCGTCGAAGATGCTGGTGCGCTCGGTTCGCGGGGTCGCGCCCGAGGACCTGTCGGTCGCGATCGGGGCGGTCGCCGACCTCGAGTGGTGGACCCGCGGCGGGTCCGACTACGACGACGCGGTGGCGCTCACCCTCGCGGTGCGGCGGGCGGCGGGAGACGGGAAGTGAGCGGCGGGCCTGGAGTCAGGCGGCCGTGCGGATGCGAGCGGCGCGGCTCTTCTTGCGGGCGCCGGTGTTCGCGTGCAGGGCGCCCTTCTGGACGGCCTTGTCGATCCGCGCGATCAGGTCGCGATGCTCGCGCTCGATCGTCTCGGAATCCCCGGCCTCTACCGCGTCCTCGAGACGCCGGAAGTGCGTCTTGACGGCGGTGGTGTGGCGCCGGTTCTCGACCCGCTCGCGCTCGGAGCGAAGGATGCGCTTCTTCTGTGATGCGATATTGGCCATCAGCGGCCGCACACTGTAGCGATTGATGGGGCGGACCAGCGACAAGCCGGGCGACGGGGGCGGATCCGAGCGGCCGCTGCAGTCGTCGGGCATCGGGATCGATCCGATCGACGAGGAGTTCGCCGGCTCCGCCCTGGGCCCGGAGCCGACCGAGCAGCGCGGCCGGATGGGCCGTTCGACCGCCTTCTTCAGCGTCGCCACCGGGCTCTCCAGGATCGCCGGCCTGATCCGCGAGATCATCGCCGCCCGCTACTTCGGCGTCGGCCCGCAGATGTCGGCCTTCACGATCGCGTTTCTGATCCCGAACCTCGTGCGCAGCTTCTTCGCGGACGCGGCCCTGCAGGCGGCGTTCGTGCCCGTCTTCACCGAGCAGCTCGAGGCGGGCAAGCGCAAGGAAGCGTTCCGGCTCGGGGCGACGCTGATCTTCCTGATCACCGCCGTCCTCGGCGTGATCACGGCGCTCTTCGTCATCTTCGCGCCGCGGATCGTTCCCCTGTTCGCGCCTGGCTACGACGACGAGACGCTCGAGCTCACCGTCGCGCTCTCGCAGATCCTCTTCCCGATCCTGATCATGCTTGGGATCTCGGGGGTCGTCGTCGGCATCCTCAACAGCTACAACCGCTTCGCGATGTTCGCGATCGCGCCGCTCTTCTGGAACATCGCGATCATCGCCGTCCTCGTCCTGCTCGCGCCCGCGTTCTCCGAGGAGAACCGCGTCTACGCCTACGCGATCGGCGTGCTCGTCGGCACCGCGCTGCAGCTGGCGATGGTGTCGTTCGACCTGAGGAACACGCCGTTCCGCATGCAGCGGGTCATCGATTGGCGCAATCCCCTGGTCAAGCGCGTTCTGCTGCTGATGCTGCCGGTGACGATCAGCCTCGGCTTGATCAACATCAACCTCCTGATCAACGCGATGGTCGGCACCCTGATCCCCGGCACCCTCGCCGGGACGCTCGAGCCGCTCGCCGAGTACGCCCCGGCGGCGATGGACAAGGCCTTCCGCATCTACATGCTCCCGCAGGGGATCTTCTCCGTCGCCGTGACGACGGTGATCTTCCCGACCCTCGCCCGCTACGCCGCCCGCAACGACTTCGACGACCTGCGGCGCACGATGGCGAACGGGATGCGGATGATCCTGCTCGTCCTCGTGCCGGCCGCCGCGGCGATCCTCGTCCTCTCCGAGCCGATGATCCGGCTGGTCTACGAGCGCGGCGAGTTCACCCGGTTCGAGACGCCGCTGGTCGCCGAGGCGCTCTTCTGGTTCGCGCTCTCCCTGCCGTTCAACGGCCTCTTCCTGATCCTCACCCGCACCTTCTTCAGCCTGCAGCGCCCGTGGACGCCTGCCTGGATCGCGGCCCTGAACCTGGTGGTCACCGCGGGGGTCGCCCTCGCCCTCTACAAGCCCTTCGGCGTCGCCGGGATCGTGGTCGCCACGGCTGCGGCGACCGCCGTCAGCGTCGCCGCGCAGATGTTCGTCATCCGCGAGCCGCTGCATGGGCTCGAGTTGCGAAGCCTCGGGATCGCATCGTTGAAGATCACCGCGGCGTCCGTGGCGCTAGGGGGGGTTTCCTGGCTCGTCTGGGAGCTGCTCGACGAAGCGCTCGGACGAGGCACGCTCGCGCAGATCTGCTCCCTCGGCGTGGCGCTGACCGCCGGCGCGGTGGTCTACCTGGTGGCGGTGTTGGCGATGCGGGTCCCCGAGGCCCGCCAGCTGCTCGCCGTCGTCCGGCGCTGAGCTACGCGCCGCTACCCTTCTCCGCCCCTGATGGAACGGATCCGCAACTTCTCGATCATCGCCCACATCGACCATGGGAAGTCGACGCTGGCGGATCGCATCCTCGAGCTGACCGGGGCGGTCGACCCGCGTGACATGCGCTCGCAGGTGCTCGACTCGATGGATCTCGAGCGCGAGCGCGGGATCACGATCAAGGCGCAGGCGGTCCGGGTCGAGTACGCGGCCGCCGACGGCGAGACCTACCACCTGCACCTGATCGACACCCCCGGGCACGTCGACTTCTCCTACGAGGTCTCGCGCAGCCTCGCCGCCTGCGAGGGCGCGCTGCTCGTCGTCGATGCCGCGCAGGGCGTCGAGGCACAGACCGTCGCCAACACCTACGCGGCGATCGAGGCGGGTCTGGAGCTGATCCCCGTCCTCAACAAGGTCGACCTCCCCGGCGCCGAGCCGGAGCGGGTGGCCGCCGAGGTGGCGGACCTGCTCGGGACCGATCCGGAGGAGGCGATCCACATCTCGGCCAAGACCGGGATGGGCGTCGACGAGGTCCTGGAGGCGATCGTGGCCCGGGTTCCGCCGCCGACCGGCGATCCCGTGGCGCCGCCGCGAGCCCTGATCTTCGACTCCGAGTTCGACCAGTACCGCGGCGTCGTCGCCTACGTGCGGATGATCGACGGCAGCTTCAAGCGGAATCAGAACGTGGTCGCGATGCAGAACCAGACGACGGCGTCCCTGGACGAGATCGGCTTCTTCCGCCCGACGATGAACTCCACCGATCGCATGGACGCCGGCGAGGTGGGCTACGTGATCACCGGTCTCAAGGACGTCGCCAAGCTCCGGGTCGGCGACACCCTGACCGACCGCGAGCGTCCCGCGGCCGAACCGCTGGCCGGCTACCGCGAGGTTCAGCCCGTCGTCTTCTGCGGCCTCTTCCCGATCGAGACCGACCGCTACGAGGACCTCCGCGAGGCGCTCGAGAAGCTGGCGCTCAACGACGCCGCGCTCTCCTGGGAGCCCGAGACCTCAGAGGCCCTGGGGTTCGGCTTCCGCTGCGGCTTCCTCGGCCTGCTGCACATGGACATCGTCCGCGAGCGGCTGGAGCGCGAGTACGACCTCGACCTGCTCGCGACCACCCCGAACGTCAAGTACGTGGTGACGATGACCAACGGTGAGGAGAAGACCGTCCACAGCCCGAGCGACCTTCCCGACCCCGGCCTGATCTCCGAGGTCAGCGAGCCGTACATCCGCGCCTCGTTGATCTGCCCGAAGGAGCACGTCGGCGCGGTCATGGAGCTCTGCCAGGCGCGACGTGGAACCCACGTCGACATGCACTTCCTCAGCCCCGAACGGGTGCAGATCCGCTACGACCTGCCGCTGGGGGAGATCGTCCTCGACTTCTACGACGTCCTCAAGTCGACGACCAAGGGCTACGCGTCCTTCGACTACGAGCCGCTCGCCAACCGTCCCGGCGAGCTGGTCAAGCTCGACGTCCTGCTCGCCGGCGAGACGGTCGACGCGCTCTCGATCATCTGCCACCGCGACAAGGCCTACGAGCAGGGCAAGTCGCTGGTCGCACGCCTGCGGAAGACGATCCCGCGCCAGCAGTTCGACGTTCCCGTGCAGGCCGCGGTCGGATCCCGGATCCTCGCCCGCGAGACGGTGAAGGCCGTCCGCAAGGACGTCACCGCGAAGCTCTACGGCGGCGACGTGACGCGGAAGCGGAAGCTGCTCGAGAAGCAGAAGAAGGGCAAGAAGCGGATGAAGCAGGTCGGCTCGGTCGAGGTGCCCCAGGAAGCGTTCCTGGCCGTCCTCACCCTCGGCGACGACTGACCTGACGGGCCAGGGATGCCCTGCTCGGGATCCTCGTCGTCTCACGTCCCCTTTTTTTGCCTGCGTCACCCGATCAGGACGCCCCTGACCTCGTCAGGAGCCGATTTGGGTTAGGGGTACCTAACAACCCTGCTAGCCTGCGCGGTCGATGGCCCTCGCCGGACGCAACGTCAAGACGAAGAAGAAGTGCTGCAAGTCGGGGCCGCGCTGCAAGCGATGCCCGGCGGCGATGAAGAAGCTGGAGCGTCGCGGGCTCGCGACCAGGACCGGCAAGCGGAGCTACGTCGTCTCGTTCGAGGTCACGAAGAAGGATCTCAAGGCCGCTCGCGCCCGCTGAGTCGATCGGTTCCCCCGGGAGGCCCGTGGTGGGGGCGCCCGGGGCCACGGCCTTCGGCCGTTTGGCTTGGGGACGACCCCGGCCACCTGCGCCCCACCCCGGCCTACGCCAACTCAACGGGCCAACCCCGAGTACCCAACTCCCAGGCAGCCCCCTGCTTCCAACTCCGCCGGGCAAGCAGGGGGAAGCGGACGCGAAGCGGAGCATTCCTCCGGCAGGTATCCCGCCGTTACGATCTCTCCAACGGCGACCAGGAGGTTGGGCTATGCGAATGCGTGCTGCGGTGCTGGAGGAGTTCGGGGAGCCGCTCGAGGTTCAGGAAGTCGAGTTGCGAGACCCGAGAGCGGGGGAGGTGCTGGTGCGGCTCGTCGCTTGCGGCGTCTGCCATACGGACCTCTACACCGCGTCCGGGGTCGACCCGTCGGGGCGTATCCCGACGGG
>CAZXKG010000086.1:0-11324 GCA_964641695.1 uncultured Conexibacter sp. | reverse complement strand
GGCCTCGATCCGCGCAGCCGCATGGAGCTGTGGGAGACGATCGAGCAGATGGTGGGCTCGTCGAGGAAGAGGACCGGCGGGTTCGCAACCAGCGCGGCCGCGAGATCGAGTCGTCTCCGCATCCCGCCGGAGTAGGTGCGCACGAGCCGGTCAGCCGCGAAAGTCAGTGAGAAGCGCTCCAGCAGCTCGCCCGCCCGCTGCTTCGATCGCGCCCCGCCGAGGTGGTAGAGGCGCCCGACCATCTCCAGGTTCTCGGCCCCGGTCAGGTTCTCGTCGACCGCGGCGTACTGCCCGGCGAGGCCGATCTGGGTCCGCAGCCGGTCGGCGTCGCCGACGACGTCGAGCCCGTCGACGCGCGCCTCGCCGCCGTCCGGCGGCAGCAGCGTCGTCAGGATCCGCACGGCGGTCGTCTTGCCGGCGCCGTTCGGCCCCAGCAGGCCGAGCACCGTGCCGCGCGGCACGCTCAGGTCGATGCCCTTGAGAGCTTCGACGTCCCCGTAGGACTTGCGCAGTTCGGTCGCTTCGATTGCGAGGTCGGCATTCAAGGGCGGCGGAGGGTACAGCTCCGACCGGCGTGTGGTTGTCAGTCTCCGGGGGTCGTCACCTGGGGTCGGAACGTGGTGCCGAGGAGCTCGGCATCCGCGAGCCGCGCGGGGGGCGCGCCGGCAGCGACCGAGGTGGCGAGGTAGAAGCGGAGATCGCCCGCAGCGCGGAGCGTGACCCGGTACGGACCCGGCTGGCCTCCTGAGACCGGCACGTCGGCCTGAAGCTCGGCGATCGAGGTCTCGAGGGTCTCCCCGTCGACGACGTCCGTCACCTGCGCGTTCTCCCCGAGGCGCTCCAGCCCCCCGAGGGACTGGTCCACGAACTCCTGAAAATCGAGGTTCGGGCTCTCCTCCACCCAGAGCGTCGTCTGCGCGAACCCATCCCCTGAGCGAGCGGCGAAGCTCGCGCCCCGCGGGGGCTTCGTCCGCTTCCAGCCACTCGGCAGGGCGATCGTGAAGTCCTCCTCCTCGACGATCTGGGAGTCGGCGATCAGCGGGGCGGCCGGGGCGGCCTCGGATATCGACTCGGGCGTCGCGGGCGGCTCGGCGACCGTGACGAAGTTCCCGTCTCCGTCCCCCGAGGCGGCGAGGGCGATCACGACGATCGCCAGCACGCCGGCGACCGCGGCCAGCACGCCGATCGTCAGGCCCGGCCTCTCCGCGGCCTCGTCGCGCGCGTCGAGGATCCTCAGCCAGGCTCCCTCAGCCGCGAACTTGATCCGATCCCAGAGGTCGTAGATCACAGGCGTACCTTCGCCGCGACCGCCGTTGTGCCTCCCTCCGGGACCTCGAGCTTCAACCGGGGAGACGGATGCGAGCGTGATCGCGACCGCCATGGTCGGCCTGCGCCGACGGCACGATCCCGTCGAAGCCGCGCGCGCGGTGTACGCTCGCGTTCGTGGGCAGCTCAGAGACGACTGAAACGGCATCTGCAAGCGGCGCGAGCGAGGGGGGGCCGGCGGGGAACCCGGGCGCCAGGCACGGCGGGCGATTGGCGGCGAAGGCGTTGCGCGAGCGCGGCGTCTCTCACGTCTTCACCCTCTCCGGGGGCCATCTGTTCAGCTTCTACGACGGCTGCCGGGAGGAGGGCATCGCGGTCATCGACGTCCGCCACGAGCAAGCGGCCGCCTTCGCCGCCGAGGGCTGGGCGAAGTCGACCCGCACGCCCGGCGTCTGCGCGCTGACCGCGGGCCCCGGCGTCACCAACGGGATCAGCGCCCTGGCCGGCGCCCGCGCCAACGGCTCGCCGATCGTGATGCTCGGCGGCAGGGCTCCGGAGATGCGCTGGGGCTCGGGGAGCCTGCAGGAGATGGACCACCTGCCGATCGTCTCGCCGCTGACCAAGTCCGCCGAGACCGTCAAGGACCCGGCGCTGATCGGCGAGTACACGGCGCGAGCGTTCGACGTCGCCGCCGCCGCCCCGAGCGGACCGACCTTCCTCGACTACCCGATGGACGTGGTCTTCATGGAGGCCGACGCCGAGATCCCGGCCGCCGCGGCCACGCTGCAGAGAGGGCCGGCAGAGGGGCTCGAGCGGGCGGTGGAGCTGCTTCTCGCGGCGGAGCGACCGGCGATCATGGCCGGCACCGGTCTCTACTGGGGTCGGGCGGAGGGGGAGCTGCTGGCTCTCGCGGGCGCCCTCGGGATCCCGGTCTACCTGAACGGGATGGGCCGCGGCTGCATTCCCGCCGACCATGAGCTGGCCTTCAGCCGCACCCGCGGGACCGCGCTCAAGGGCGCCGACGTCGCGGTCGTGATCGGCGTCCCGCTGGACTTCCGTCTCGGCTTCGGCGCCTCGGTGGGGGCGGACGCGAAGCTGATCCGGATCGACGCCGAGCCGAACCGGCTTGAGCGCAACCGCGTCGCCGACGTCGATCTCGTCGGTGACGTCAAGGCGACGATCGCCGCGCTCGCCGCGGCGGCTGACGGAGCGGGCGACGAGCGCACCTCCGCCTGGCGCCAGGCGCTGCGGACGGAGGAGCAGCAGAAGCGCGACGCCGAGGCTCCGGATCGGGCCGATCCGCGGGCGCCGCTGCATCCGATGCGTCTCTACGAGGAGCTTGCGGGGGTGTTGGACCGCGATGCGATCGTGGTCGGCGACGGGGGGGACTTCGTCTCCTACGCGGGTCGCGTGGTCGAGACCTACGAGCCCGGGCATTGGATGGACCCGGGCCCCTACGGCTGCCTGGGCGCCGGGCCTGGTCAGGCGATCGGCGCCGCCTGCGCGAATCCCGGCAAGCAGGTCTGCCTGCTCCTCGGCGACGGCGCCTTCGGCTTCAGCGGCCTGGAGTTCGACACGATGGTCCGCCACGGACTGCCGATCGTCGGGGTGATGGGCAACAACGGGATCTGGGCTCTCGAGAAGCACCCGATGGAGTTCCTCTACGGCTACTCGCTGGCTGCCGACCTGCAGCCGGAAACCCCCTATCACCAGATCGTCGAGGCGCTGGGCGGGCACGGTGAGCTGGTCCGTTCCCCGGAGGAGCTGCGTCCCGCGCTCGAACGCGCCTTCGCGTCCGGCAAGCCCGCGCTCGTCAACGTCCTGACCGATCCCGAGGTCGTCTACCCCCGTCGCGCGGCGCTGATCTGAGTGAGCGCTCATCCGCGATGGGTCTGAGGGTCGGACGACACAACTTCCCGTACGTCACCTACGACGCCTCCAGCGACGTCGCCTACGCGAAGTTCGACGACTCGCCATCGGCTCGCCGCGAGAAGACGCCGGAGGAGCACGTCCTGCTCTTCGACGAGGACGACCGCTTCCACGGCATCGCCCTGATGGAGCCCCGGGAGCGGCTGGAGCGCGACGGGGCCGTTTTCATCTCGCTCCCCGACGGCTCCTACGAGCGGGTCGTCGGGGTGGATTTCACAGTCGGAAAGCGGCGTTGAGCAGATTCACCCGATTTCGGATCAGGATTTAGGGTTGCCGGTCTGCGTGATCCCCTAAGCTGGTTCCATGGCCGAGATTCGCGAACCGGAGGGGGGCAATGCCGCGGAGACGCAAAGCGTGTCCGATCCCGGTCTCGAGTCCGACGACGAGCTGCTGGCGCAGTTCGCCCGCACTCGCGACCAGGGCGTTCGCGAGGAGCTGGCGACGCGTTACCTGCCATTCGCGGCGGACCTCGCGGGGCGCTATCGCGACCGCGGCGAGCGGATGGACGATCTCGAGCAGGTGGCGCGGCTGGGGTTGCTGAAGGCGATCGACGGCTTCGACCCCGAGCGCGGCAGCTTCAAGGGCTACGCGACGCCGACGATCCTCGGCGAGCTTCGCCGGCACTTCCGCGACAAGTCGTGGGCCGTGCGCGTGCCCCGGGATCTCAAGGACGCCCTGCCGCGGATCCGCGCCGCGATCGCCGACCTGGCCGGCGAGCAGGGGCGGATGCCCGACGCGGAGGAGGTCGCCGAGGCGACGGACATGGAGACGAGCGAGGTGCAGGAGGCGATCGAGGCCTCGCGGCTGGCGCGTCCGGCATCGCTGGACGCACCGGCCGCAGGCGCCGGCCAGGTGGACGAGGCGCCTCCGCTCGTCGAGCAGGTCGGCTCCAAGGACGAGCACTTCGATCAGGTCGAGTTCAACGTGATCCTCGAGGAGCGGCTCGGGCGGCTCTCGGATCGCGATCGGGAGGTCCTGCATCTGAGCTTCGTCGAGGATCTGACGCAGGCGGAGATCGGCGAGCGCATCGGCGTCTCGCAGATGCAGGTCTCGCGGATCCGCCGCGCGGCGCTCGACCGGCTGCGGTCGGAGCCGCAGGAGGCCTGAGCCGGGAGAGCTCGGTGACGACGATCAAGGCAACCCGACGAGCCAGCCCACAGCCAACCCACTTCTGAAGCCATCAACCACAGACGATTCGACAATAGGAGGTCGAAGATGCAACTAGGTCAAGAAGCCCCGGATTTCGAGGCGGAGACCACGGAGGGGACGATCCGGTTCCACGACTGGATGGACGGGTCCTGGACGGTGCTGTTCTCCCACCCCCGCAACTTCACGCCGATCTGCACCACGGAGCTCGGCTACATGGCGGGCATCAAGTCCGAGTTCGACAAGCGGGGCGTGAAGATCCTGGGCCTCTCGGTCGACCCGATCGAGAACCACGCCGAGTGGTCGAAGGACATCGAGGCCTCGCAGGGCATCGCGCCGAACTACCCGCTGATCGCCGACGGCGACTTCGAGGTGTCGAAGCTGTACGAGATGCTGCCGGCGGACGTCGACGGCAACCCGACCGACCGTACCCCGGCTGACAACCAGACGGTTCGTAACGTCTTCGTGATCGGCCCGGACAAGAAGATCAAGCTGATCCTCGTCTACCCGATGACCACGGGCCGGAACTTCGACGAGGTTCTGCGGGTCATCGACTCGCTGCAGCTGACGGCCAAGCACAAGGTCGCCACCCCGGCCAACTGGCAGCAGGGTGAGGACGTGATCCTCACCGGCGCGGTCTCCGACGAGGAAGCTCGCGAGATCTACCCGGACGGCTGGGAGCAGCCGCTGCCCTATATCCGCGTGGTGCCGCAGCCGAGCTAGGCGCCCGGCTTCGCCGAATCGAGCCTTCGCGCGCCCCGGTCTCCGTTTGCCGGGGCGCCGCGAGGGTCTCAGGCGCCGGGTCGAGCGATCGAGAGCGATCCGGCGAGCGTCCCGTCGGGGGCGCAGACCCAGATCATCCCGTCCTTGCGGTAGACCACCGCTTCGCCGCGACCCATGCCGGAGCGGAACTCCGCCTCGAGGGTCGCCGCGGATCCCGGCTCGGCGTCGTGCAGCGGCGTCAGGTCGAGGAACTCCTCCGCCGCCGCCCAGTACCAGAGGTTGCTGACGTGGCCGGCGAGGTCCACGTCAGCCGCGCCGAAGAACCAGGCCAGGGTCTCGGCATCCGCGGCCGGGTGAGCCGGATGCCGCAGGGAGGTTCGCGGTCGCCGCTCGCCGACGCTCGATCCGTAGACGTCGTGGAAGAGATCGGGGAGCCTCGTGGGGCGACGGGTGCCGACGTCGACGTGGACCCAGATCGTCTCGGCTTCGACCGCCGCACCCTCGCTGCCGGTGAGGGCGGTCCGTCGCTCGGCGACGCTCTTGGCCGCCGCGCTGCACCAGGTCCGCAGGGTCAGCTCCTCGCCGTAGGCGGGAAGTCGCTCGACCGCCAGGGTCAGCCGGCGGATGATCCAGAACGTGTGCTGGGCGATGTCGGCGTCGATCCCGTCGGCGAAGGCCGTCTCCTGCAGCCAGCGGGCGATCGCGCTCAGATGGGCGACACCGTCGGCGTCAGCGTCGGCCGCGCCGACCCGATGTTTGTCGGTGAAGGTGCGGGACACCGGCGGTCAACTCGATTCCAGATGCTGCTTGAGCCCTTCCGCGGCGCCGCGGGTCAGGTACTCCTTGACCTTGCCCTCGACCGGGCCGCGAAGCAGCATCCCGAGCATGCGTCCCGGGTCGGCTTCGAGCGCGAAGGTGGCTCGGGTGCGATCCGGCGCCAGCTCCTCGAAGACCCAGGAGCCGCTCAGGGACTTGATGTCGCCCTTCTCCTGGACCCAGGTCATCCGCTTCGGCGGGGAGTCGTAGGTGAAGCGGAGTCGCTGCGAGGTCTCCTTGATCTGGGCGTCGGAGGTCGTGTCGACCAGCGTCGCCCTGCCCTCCGCGTCGGACTCGATCGTCTCCACCGTCTTCAGCGCGGGCTGCCATATCGGGGAGGAGGGGACGTCGGCGGCGACGGCCCACACCTCCGCGATCGGCGCTTCGATCTCGACGGTCCAGTCGGCGTTCAGGGTTCCCATCGGCGTGACATTAGCTTGGCCGCGCCCGGCGATCCGGCGTGAGATCGGAGCTCATGCCGAGCTACGCCTAGAGTGGAGCGATCGTGGAACGCAGTCGCCCGCAGATGCCGCCGTTTGGCGAGGAGCAGGTCGGGGATGACCCCTTCGCCCTCTTCGGCGAGTGGCTGGAGCTCGCCTCCGCGCGCTTGCCCACGCCGGAGGCGATGTCCCTGGCGACCGTCGACGAGCGCGGGTTGCCCGACTCGCGCATGGTGCTGCTGAAGGGCTACGACGAGCGCGGGTTCCGCTTCTTCACGAACGGGGAGTCGGCCAAGGGCCTGCAGATCGCGACTACGCCCGCGGCGGCGTTGGTCCTCTACTGGCGCGAGCTCGATCGTCAGGTGCGGGTGCGGGGGAGGGTCGAGGAGGTCGGCGCGGAGGAGGCGGACGAGTACTTCGCGACGAGGCCGCGTGAAAGTCAGCTTGGAGCCTGGGCGAGCCCGCAGAGCCGGCCGGTCGGAGCTCGCGAGGAGCTGGACGAGGCGTTCGTGGTGGCCGAGGAGCGCTTCGAGGGCGGGGAGGTTCCGCGTCCGGCGCATTGGATCGGCCTGAGGGTGGTTCCGGAGTCCTTCGAGTTCTGGCAGGGAAGGCGGGGAAGGCTGCATGACCGCTTCCGGTTCGCCCGCGAGGGCGATGGCCGCTGGCACGCCGTTCGGCTCGGCCCGTAGCGAGCGGCGGGCAGGTCACGGTGGCCGCTGCTCCGGCAGAATAAGGTGGGCCCCTGAACACACGCAATTCGGATGAGCAGCCCGTGACGCCATCGCGGCATCCCGGGAGCTCGTCCCAGTCGGAAAGGAACCTTAGGTGCTCCTCGCAGATATCACCTTCGGCCATCTCCTACTCCTGATCGCTGAGGTCTTCCTCTTCGTGATCTGGATCTGGATCTTGGTCTTCATCCTCTCGGATCTGTTCCGAGACCACGAGCTGTCGGGCTGGTGGAAGGCCGTTTGGGTCTTCTTCTTGATCTTCGTCCCCTTCCTGACGGCGCTCATCTACCTGATCGCCCGCGGCAACGGCATGCGCGAGCGGACACTGCAGGCGCAAGCCGACGCTCAGCAGCGATTCGACGACTACGTGAAGGAGCAGGCGCAGTCCGCCTCTCCCGCGGAGGAGCTGCAGAAGCTGCACGACCTGAAGGAGAAGGGCGCGCTCTCGAGCGAGGAGTTCGAGCAGGCGAAGGCGAAGCTACTGGCCTGAGGCACTGCCGGCGGGCTCGGGCATCCGAGTCCGCCGGCGCCTCCCTACGTCGCCCGGTCGGGCTGCTTCAGCCGACTGGGCTTGGCAGCTTGGCGGCGGCGAGGGCGGAGCCGTAGAGGATGTCGCGGTCGGAGACGATCACCTCTTGGAGGTTGAAGCTCCTCATCACCTTCACGAGCGTGATCACGCCGGCGACGATGTGGGGGGCGCGCTCGGGGTCGATCCCGCGAAGCTGACGACGCTCGGCGAGGGGGAGGGAGATGACCCGCGAGCAGAGGTTCTGCACGGTCTCCAGCGAGAGTCGATGCCCTTCGACCCGGGCGGTGTCGACGGATTCCAGCTTGAGGTCGATCGACGCGAGCAGCGCCGGAGTGCCGGCGACGGCGACGCATTTGGTGGCGGAGAGGCCGGGGTGCTCGGAGAGCTGCTCGTCGAGCTGGGTCCCGACGTCGATCGCCAGGGACTCCAGCTCGGACGCCGTCGGTGGGTCGGACTTGATGTGACGTTCGGTCTGGCGGATCACCCCGATCGGAAGCGAGACACGGAAGTCGGGCTCGTACTCGGAGCCGACGATCAGCTCGGTCGACCCCCCGCCGATGTCGACCACGAGCGTTCGTGCGGTGACGTAGCCACCGCTGATGGCGCCGCGGTAGGTCAGCAGCGCCTCCTCCATGCCCTCGATGATCTTGGCCTCGAGGGAGAAGCGCTCACGGAGCTCGGCCAGGAAGGCCTCGCCGTTGCCGGCCTCGCGGACGGCTGAAGTGGCGAAGGCGCTGGTCTCCTTCGCTCCGAGCTCCTTCGCGAGGGTGACGTACTCGCCGACGACGTCGGCCACCCGCTCGACCGCGTTGTTGGCCAAGCAGCAGGAGACGCCCAGGCCGCGACCGAGGCCGGTGACGCGCGACTCGCGGCGGACGACGTCCAGGCGATCACCCTCGACATCCGCGACGAGCAGGCGCGTCGAGTTGGTTCCCATGTCGATCACCGCAACCCGCAAGACGGTCGAATGGTAGACCTCGCCGCCGCCCGCGAGGCCGGAACCGTCCCCAGGGGCCCGCAAATTGCGACCTTCTGCCCATTCAGATGGGCATCCGGCGACCCGGATTCCAGACGTTGCTATCTTGTCAAGTCCGCCGCGGGGTGGAGCAGTCAGGTAGCTCGCCGGGCTCATAACCCGGAGGTCGTAGGTTCAAATCCTACCCCCGCTATACCGAGAACCCCCTGGAAATCAGGGGGTTCTCGTGTTTCTGGGGGATGCTTTCGACCGGTCCCGTGGGCCCACTGAGGGCCTAATTTGTTTGTAACCCTGGCCACGAGCATGCAGGATGCTCAAACGGGAGGGCTCGAGCTCGTGGATCGCCATGAGTTCCGGTCGGGGGCGATCGCCATGCGATACCGGCCAACGCGAGCTACGGCTTGATGCGATTTGTCACCGCCGCTTGCCAGCGGCGATCCCGCCGCTACATTGGCGTAACCGATGGCGAACGTCTACGAACCCGAGTTCGACGAGCCCCGCGACCACGACGGGTTTCGAGCCAAGCGTGCCAGGGTCGGGATCCAGATCGGAGCGGAGCGCCTGGGAATCAGCGTCTGGGAGCTGCCGCCGGGACAGGCCGCCTATCCGTACCACTTCCATCTCGGCGAGGAGGAGGCGATCGTCGTCCTCGAGGGGGCTCCGGCCCTGCGCCAGCCAGGCGGGGAGCGGATGCTCGAGCGTGGGGAGGTGGTCTCGTTCCCGCCGGGGGAAAGCGGGGCTCACCAGTTGATCAACCGCACCGAGGAGACGATCCGCTTCATCGCGATCTCGACCAACGGAGCCCCCGACATCGTCGGCTACCCGGATTCCGGCAAGGTCAGCGCCGCAGAGCGACGTCCCGACGGCAGCGGCTTCAAGAAGTACTTCCCGCTCGACGCCGAGGTCGACTACTGGGAGGGCGAGTCGCCGCCGGGCTAGCTGCGCCCGGACGGTGGGCCACGCCGACGCGCATGGGCGCTCTCCGCGAGCATCCCGTCGATGGTGGGCACCTCGCCGCTGCGATGCTTGAGCTACGGCCGCGCTGGGAGACCCCAGCGGCGATCGCCGGGCTCATCGATCACATGCGCCACGGGCTCCGTATCTCATCGCATCATCTCCAGAGCCTGATCTCCCCTGACCCATGAGCCCGATCCTGCTCTACGAGAACGCCGTTTCGGGTAACTGTCACAAGGTCAGGCTGATCCTGGCCTTGCTTGGAATCGGCTATGAGACCCGGTCGATGTCAGTGACCGATCACTCGGACCGCGTCGACGTTCTGGGTGGCCTGAGCCCCACGCTCAACGTCCCGACGGTGGTGCTGGAAGATGGCCGTCCTCTCGCCGAGTCCAACGCGATCCTCTGGTACTTCGCGGATGGCACCAAGTACCTCCCCGACGACCGCTATGAGCGCGCCCAGGTTCTGCAGTGGATGTTCTTCGAGCAGTACAAGCACGAGCCCGCGATCGCGGTCGTCCGCTTCTGGGTCTCGCTGGCCGCTGGGCCGCCACCTGCCGGAATCGACCTGGAAGAACGGGCCGCCGCGGGTCACGCAGCCCTGGCGGTGATGGAACGCCACCTCGCAGATCGCGAGTACTTCGTCGGGAGCGCGATGACGATCGCCGACATCAGCCTCTACGGGTACACGCACGTCGCTTCCGAGGGCGGCTTTGATCTTCAGGCCTACCCGGCGGTACGCCATTGGATCGAGCGCCTGGAGCTCGAGCCGGGCGTGGTGCCGATGTCCGCGTCGAGCGAGATCAGACGACAGCCCACATTCGACGACTGAGAGGGGCCGAGATGGGCACGTGGGAGACGACCAGCATCCTGTCAGCCGACGTCGAGCCGATCTCGGTATGGACGAACGCGTACCTTGACGCCGGCGCCTGGCCACTCTGGAATCCGGAGCTGAAGCATGCGAGCCTCGATGGGCCGCTGGCTGAGGACGCCGAGGCGAAGATCGTCTTCCATACGGGGCTTCGTCTGCGTTTTCGGATAGTCGAGTTCGAAGACGGGCGCCTGTTCACCGACGAAGCGCGCCTACCTGGTGCCCGTATGGGCCATCGGCACGTGATCGATCCGGTGCCTGACGGCGGCAGCATGCTCCACAACACGATCTACATCGAGGGGCCGCTGGCTTTCGTCTGGAGGAGGATCCTCGGACCGGCTGCGATACGAGCGCTCCCACGTTCCCAGGAAACGATCGTCCGGCTCGCTGCACGAGACGAGTTCTGATGAAGGGGCGATCAGCACGCTCGCATCTAGGACGATCACGCCGGCCAGTCTTCGCGCAGCCGCTCGAGCTCGTCGGCCCGGGGGGAATCGCCGCATGATCCGGCCGCGATGACTCAGGCCGCCCGCGCGCGGGCGGCCTGGCGGACCAGGTGGTCGCGCTCGGCGACGTTCGTGGCCCGGCGGGCGGCCTCGGCATATGCCATGGCGGCGGCGGGCAGGTCGCCGTCGAGCTCGTGCAGGTGGCCACGGACCGCGTGCCACCGGTGGCGGTCGTCGAGCACCTCGCGCAGCCGATCGGTCTCTAGCAAGCCCGCGGCGGGACCGCGGACATGGCCGACGGCGACCGCGCGGCTGATCACCGCGGCGGGGTCCTGGCGCGCCGGGTCCTCGGTCAGGGCGACGAGCTCGTCGTACCAGGCGAGGATCTGCGGCCAGTCGGTCTCCTCGGCGCTCGCCGCGTCGTCGTGCAGAGCCGCGATCGCAGCTTCGAGCTGGTAGCGGCCCGGGGGTCGCTCCTCCGTCTGCATGGCGAGCGCCGA
>CAZXKG010000085.1:0-11422 GCA_964641695.1 uncultured Conexibacter sp. | reverse complement strand
TGCCCGCACCGGCTCCGACCGTGTACTCGCCCTTGAGCAGGTGCGGGATGCCGACGGCGAACTCGGCGACCTCGAGGCCGCGCTGGATGTCCCCCCTCGCGTCGGCGACCGTCTTGCCGTGCTCGGAGGAGAGCAGCTCAGCGAGCGAGTCCATCTCGGCGTTGGCGAGCTCGAGGAAGCGCATCATCACGCGGGCACGGCGTTGCGGGTTCATCGCCGCCCATCCGGGCTGGGCATCGGCGGCTACGTCGACCGCCCGGCGCACCTCGTCAGCGGACGCGAGCGCGACCTCGGCCTGAACCGTCCCGGTGTCGGGCGCGTAGACCGGGGCCGTCCGCCCGGATGAGCCCGCGACGACGGAACCGCCGACGTAGTGCCCGATGGTCCTGGTCGCTTCCGCTGTCTCACTGCTCATCGCATCTCCCTTGACTTGGTGATATCCGCAACAAGTCAGGCTAGATCATCGAAAACGTGACTCCGCTCGGGAAATGGCCAAACGTCGTTCGGCGACTTCACCGCGACGTCCAAGCGGGCGCTACGCAGCGGGACTCAGTCGGAGAGCGCCGGTAGCCCGTCGAGGCTGACGGCGCCACGCTCGTTCTTGTACCGCTCCATCTCCTCGTATCCCATGGTGCGCAGCTTCTTGGCGCTGGAGAGGGCGTGGTGCTCACGGAGGCCCTCGAAGCTCATCAGCGGTACGCCGTATCCGCAGGAATCGGCGACCCGGCCGACGTCGATGCGGATGACCGAACGGCGGGCCTCGGGGATCGAGGCGTCCTCGAAGTCGGCGCGGCCGAGCAGCTCCTCGAAGCGGGGGTCGCGCTTGAGCACGACCTCTCCCCGGCCATGCAGGCGAACAATCCGCGGCGGTCCCTCGAAGGCGCAGAACATCACGCAGATCCGCCCGTTCTCGCGCAGGTGGCCGATCGTCTCGGCGCCGCTTCCGCTCACGTCCAGATAGGCGACCTCGCGCGGGCCGAGGACGGCGAACGAGCCGATCGGCCCCTTCGGCGAGAGGTTCACGTGTCCGTCCTCCGCCAGTGGGGCCGTGGCGACGAAGAAGAGCGCCTGGCGCTCGATCCACCCCCGCATGTGATCGGTGATCTCGTCGAAGACCTTCGCCACGTCCCGGAGGGTAGCGCGCGAGGCGGTGCCCGGCGGGTGCTCGGCCCAGGACGGTTCTCTACGCGAGGGGCGCTCGACCGTCCCTAGGCGCGATGCCGTAGACGACGATGTCGGTCAGGCCGGAGGCGACCTCCTCCGGACCCCAGGCTTCGGCGGGGTCGAACCAGGTGTGAGTCCAGTTGAGGCTGCCGAACGCGCCCCTCGCCGCGATCGAGGGCGGCGCCTCCAGGACCAGCTTCCCCCGCTCCTCGCCACGCGCGATCAGGCCGGCGGCACCGGCCGTGAGCTCGCGGTCGAAGTCATTGAACGACTTGCGATGGGCGTCGTTCAGGGAGCGCTGCATCCCGAAGAGCAAGCTCGTTCGAGCGAGGTTGTCGAGCACGAACGACGCGTGAAATCGCAGCGCAGCCCGCCAGGAGGCAAGCGGATCCGCCCCCGGCATCCCGGTCAACCGAGCGAAGGTCAGGCCGGCGGCGACCTGGACGTCGCGGACGATCGTGTAGAGAAGCTGCTCCTTGCTTTCGAAGTGCTGGTAGATCGCCGCGGAATGGACTCCGGCGACCGCGGCGATCTCCGCGGTCGTGGTCGAGTCGTATCCCTGACGTCGAAACAGATCGATCGCGGCGCCCAGGATCTCCCCTTCCCTCCCGGCCCTCAGCCGCCCGGCATCCGCCGCTCGGATCACCTGCGGCTCGTCGTCCGCCTCGACCTTCTGCCCGGGGGCGGCGAAGCCGGAGATGAGCTGCCGGACCAGCCGGCCACCAAGCTCCTCGGGCGAGAGACGCCCATCGGCGCGCAGCCATCGATGGGTCCAGTTGAGCGAGCCGAGCAGGGCCATCGACAGCAGCCGTGGGTCGCCGTCCGGGCGGATCGAGCCCTCGGCCTGCCCATCGCGAATCAGATCTTGAACCGCGTATCGATACGTGTTCCAGCCCGCGATCACCGGCGCTCGCTGCTCCTCGGTGAGGGCATCGACTTCGGTGAACAACAGCGTGGTCCCGATCGGGTCGGCCCCAATCCGCGCCACATGGGCGCGTCCCAGCTCCTCGAGCTTCTCGACGATGCCCCCGGGGCAGCTCATTGCGCGCTCGAGGACGCTCGATGTCGGTGACTGGACGTGCAGCATCACCTCGAGCAGAAGCTGCTGCTTGCTCTCCACGTGGTGGTAGAGCGCCGCGGTCCCGATTCCGGCGCGCTCGGCGATGTCACGGATACCGGCCGCCCCGAACCCCTTCTCCGCGAACACGTCCCGCGCCGCCCGGATCAGCTCCAGGCGGCGATTCGGCGGGGCGATCGCGGAGTTGCCGCTCATCCTGCCGGACGGTATCGGGGGTGTACGCCGATCCCCGTTTCGACGAAGCCGTGGCCGGACTCGCCGTCGAGCGTGCAGGTGCAGCCGTTGTCGTTCTGACCGTCGAGGCGCTCGACGACCTCGGGATGGGTGAGGTCGTAGACGCTGTGCCCAGTCGGCGGCCAGTCCGGATCCGGCGTGTATCCACCCGCGGCAAGGAAGATCCGGGAGTCGACCTCGAAGTCGAGCCGGCGACGAGCGCCGGACTCGCATCGCAGCTCCAGGCGTCCGCCGTGTACATCCGCTCCGGCGACGTCCAGATCGTGCTCGATCGCGACGACCACGTCGCGGACCCCGTCCGCCCCGACGATCCAGCCGTTGGTGAACTTCCGCTCCCCCGACGCGGCCTCATAAAGCAGCAGCCAGACCGTCGTCTCGGCGAGCTCGAGCGCGGCGAAGAGGACGAACCCCCGCCTCGGTCCGCCCTCGTGCTTGCGGATCCCCCAGCCCCGATCGCGGAAACCGGCCACCCGGTCGATCTCGTAGCGCTCGCCCCCCAGCTCGATCGTCCCGCTGTAGTAGCCCGATTGGTAGAAGTTCATGTAGTCGGTGACGACCTCCCCCCGAAGCTCGATCACGTTCCGCTCCGACGGCACGATCGGCGTTCGCGCCTCGAAGATCAGATCGACGCCGAACCGCGAATCGGCACCGACGTTACGCAGCCGCAGACGGCGCAACGGCTCCAGCACCTCGATCCGCACGTCACCGACCTGCGGATGGTCAGGATCGTCCCCAGGGCCGAACGGCTCGATCGCCCGGATCGCATGCTGCGCCTCCCGCGTCGAAACGCTGAGGAACCCCTTGGTCAGTCCCTCGTAGGGGTAGATCGCCCGGCCCGCGTCGAACATCAGACCCTCGCCAAGACGCACCGAGAGATAGCTCCGCTCCGCCCAGTTCGGCGCCATCCCCCCGCGGATCAACGCCGGCGCGACCGCCTGATGCGTGTACGACTCGTCCGCGGCCGACATCGCCTCGCCCCACGTCGACGGGGTGAACTCGCCTGAGCGCTGGATGAACGGCTGCGGGCGAACTTGGGCGTCTGGTGATCGGTCCATGCCGAACAGCCTACGTTATTCAACCGATCGTTTGATACCGTATTTTGCCCTGGAGGAGAACTGGCGCCCTTGAAACTACTTACTGATGCCATATCTGTTGTGAACACTCGATAGTCGATGTCAACTCTCTCCGCATCGCCATCCCCTCTCGCGAACTCGTCCCCACTCGCCGACGAACGCTTCTCGGCGTGGCTGGCCGAGCGGCTGGAGGCCGAAGCGATCGAGATCTCCGACGTTCGGCGCCACGTCGAGGGGTTCTCCTGGGAGACGTTCGCGTTCCGCGCGCACTGGGATCTGGGCGAAGGATGGGAGTCCGCCGGCTTCGTCCTCCGCCGCGAGCCCACCGACGGGCTGCTCGATCCATACGACGCGCCCGGGCAGTTCGCCCTGAACCGGGCGCTGCGAACGCGGACCGCCGTGCCGGTGCCACGCGAGCGCTGGCTGCAGGCTGACGGGTCGGTCCTCGACCGACCCTTCTACGTGATGGACGAGGTCAAGGGCCACGTCCCGGTTCAGTGGCTGCCCGACGACCCACGAGCGTTCCCGACCGATGCGGCACGTCGGTCGATCGGGGAGCAGTTCGTGGGCCACCTGGCGACGCTCCACGCGGCCGGCGCCTCCGACCTCGGGTTCGTCGCAGGCGACTCGCCGGAACGGGTGGCGGTGGCCCAGGTGGACCACTGGCACGCCCGTTACGCCGATCACGCGATCCGTTCCGTTCCGCTGCTCGAGGAGGCGGTGGCCTGGCTACGCGCGAACCCATCGGTCAGCGGACGTCTGGTCGTCAACCACGGCGACTACCGCCTTGGCAACTTCATGCTCGACGAGGGGCTCAGGATCAACGCGATCTTCGACTGGGAGCTGGCGCATCTGAGCGACCCGGTCGAGGACATCGCGTGGGCGGCGATGCCGCTGTTCCGCGGCCGCTCGAACCTCTACTCGCAGCTCCTGCCCAGCTCCGAGTTCCTCTCCCTCTACCGGGAGCGAACGGGGCTGGAGGTCAGGCCCGATGCTCTCCGGTTCTGGATCGTGCTCGGGTACCTGAAGGCATCCGCGTCCTATATCAGGGCGGCACGCGCCTTCGAGGACGGGCGTGCGGACCTGCGCCTCGCTGCGATGGGACACCAACTCGGCTACGTCCTGAGCCAGCTTCGAAGGGTGCTCCGGCAACCGGCCGAGGAGGTCATCTGATGCAGAACTCGCTCGAGCGGTTGATCGCCTCGATCGAGGAGTTCCTGACGCGGGAGGTGGCAGGGAGGGCGGAGCGCGAGGGCGACGACTACCTCCGCTCTCAGGCGCTCTCGGCCGCCGAGGTGCTCGCGAGCCTGCGATCGCGGATCACCTGGAACACCGCGGTCGAGCTCGCCTGGGTCCCGGCCGTCAGGGATCTGGCCCGCGAGATCGCCGCGCGGAAAGCGGATCGCGACCCGGATCCGATCCTCGCCCTACCCGAACCCGAGGAGGTCGGTCCCCCCGCCGATGAGATCGAGGCGTACGTCGCGGCCCACCTGCGAGCGCTCTCCGCGATGGCGACGATGGGCAGCGAGGGATCGATTCCGGCCGAGATCGCGGACCGCGTGGCCGGCGCCGTCGACGAGCAGGCGAATCAAGACCATCCCCGCTTCGGCGTCGGGGGGAGCGAGCGCGCCGGGAGCGACTCCGATCCGCGCAAGACGGTCGGCGAGCTGCTGCGGGAGAGCGCGAGCCGTTGGCCGGAGAGCGAGCTGATCGTCGGCACCGACCGCACCTCCTTCGCCGACTTCCTCGAGGCCACCCGAGCGTGGGGCCGGCGCCTACTCGGCGCCGGGATCGGAAGGGGAGATCACGTCGGGATCCTGCTCGACCCGCGACTGGACTACCTCGAGCTGATGTTCGGCGCGCTCTCGATCGGCTGCACCGTCGTTCCGATCAGCGATCGCTTCAAGGCCGCGGAGCTCGGGTACGTGGTGCAGCACGCGGATCTGAAGCTGATCGTCACCACCGATCGGATCGCCGAGCACACCGACTTCCCGGGCCTGCTCATCCGCGCGTTCCCCGAGTTGAGCTCCCAGGCCTCCGGGGACCAGCCCGCGAAGCACCAGCCTGCGAGGTATCTCCGGTTGGCTGACGCGCCCCAACTCCGGCGGCTCGTCCTGATCGGCGAGCGGGCAGACGCGCCGTTCGAGCCGGTGGCGGACCTCGACCGACTGGCGGCAACCGTAGACTCGACGGCCGTCGAGGCCGCCTCCGCAGCAGTTCTTCCCGACGATCCGGCGTACGTGATGTACACGTCGGGGACCTCGGCGGAACCAAAGGGATGCGTGCTCTCCCACGCCACGTTCACTCTCCAGGGGGATGCGATCGCCCACCATCGCTACCACCTCGAGGAGGACAACACCTTCTGGTGCCCGCTTCCGCTCTTCCACAACGGGGGCATCTGCACCCTCTTCGCCTGCCTCTCCTCGGGGGCCAGCTACTGCCACAGCGGCCGCTTCGAGGCCGGCAAGGCGCTCGACCAGCTCGAACGCGAGCCCTGCACCCACGCGATCCCGACCTTCGAGACGATCTGGCTGCCGATCGTCGAGCAGGAGCGCTTCCCCTCGGCGGATCTGAGCAAGCTGCGGATGATCCTCAGCGCCGGGACTCCCGAGCGCCTGCGGCAGCTCCAGGGGCTGTTCCCGCAGGCGGTGCAGATCTCCAACTACGGCTGCACCGAAGCAGCCGGGCACCTGACCATGGCCGAGCTCGACGACCCTCCGGATCTCCGCGCCGAGGCGTGCGGCAGGCCGCTGCCGGGCATGGAAGTGCGGATCCGCGACCTCGAATCGGACGCGGTCCTGGGTCCCGGCCGGCGTGGGGAGATCGAGTTCCGCGGCCCGATGCGCTTTCTCGAGTACTACAAGGACCCCGAGCGCACCCGCGAGGCGATCGACGCGGACGGCTGGTTCAGGACCGGCGACCTGGGTGAGCTCGACGAGGGCGGACGCATCCGCTTCCTCGGCCGGACCAAGGACATGCTCAAGGTCGGGGGCGAGAACGTCGCCGCGGCGGAGGTCGAGGCGTTCCTGATCCGGCACCCGGCAATCCGGGTCGCCCAGGTGGTTGCCGCTCCCGACGCCCGCTACGCCGAGGTTCCCGCTGCCTTCGTGGAGCCGGTTCCCGGCGCGGAGCTGAGCGAGCGGGAGGTGATCGACTACTGCCTGGACGAGATCGCGACCTTCAAGGTTCCCCGCTACGTCCGGATCGTCGAGGAATGGCCGATGTCGGGAACCAAGATCAAGAAGTTCGTGCTCCGCGAGCGGATCGCCGCGGAGCTCGAGGAACGAGGAATCGAGGAGGCCCCTCCCGTCCGCGTGGACGAAGGGCAAGGGCAGCGAACCGGCCGCGGTCGAGCCGTGGCTTCGAAGAGAGAGGCGAATCATGGGTAGAGGCGAGATCGGGACCTACGGCAAGAGCTGGGGCGGCCCGGACTACACCGTCGACGAGAACGCGAAGGTGATCGGCGGCTACACGCCGACGGGGCCGAACAACTGGGGTCGCTGGGGCGAGGACGACCGGCGCGGCACCGCGAACCTGATCACCCCGGAGATGGTCAAGCGCGCGGCGAAGCTGATCGAGACCGGCGTGACCTACTCGCTGGCGCTGCCGATCGACGAGACGGCGCCCCGCTGGCCCGCCCGAGCGCCGGCCAAGCACTACTTCATGATGACCGGCTCCGACGGGATCGCCGGTCAGCCGTACAACGGCTCGGTCGAGAACGTCGTCTACAACGACGACTACATCGACATGGCGCTGCAGGGCTCCACGCAGTGGGACGGGCTCGCCCACTTCTCGTGGCAGGACTGCCTCTACAACGGCTTCTGGGCGGGGAGCGTCACCTCGACGACCGGCTCGGTCGAGATGGGGATCGACCAGATGGCCGAGAGCTTCACCGGCCGCGGCGTGCTCCTCGACGTCGCGGGTCATCTCGGCGTCGATTCGCTGGAGCCCGGGTACGCGATCGAGGCCGGGCTGCTCGACGAGGTGGCTGTCGCGGAGGGTGTGGAGATCGGGACCGGCGACATCGTGCTCGTCCACACCGGCTACATGGAGGAGTGGTGGAAGCTGGAGACGATCCCCGAGAAGGAGGGCTACTTCGCGGCCGTTCCGGGTCTTGGCGAGAGCTGCGTGGCCTGGCTCGCCGACAACGACGTCGCCTCGGTCGCGACCGACACGCTCGCGGTCGAGGTGATGCCGAGCGAGGAGTCGGCCTCGCGGCCGTTGCCGATCCACCACGCATGCCTGGTCGACCTCGGGCTGACCCTCGGCGAGTTCTGGGTGCTCGAGCGACTGGCGAAGGCGTGTCGCGAGGACGGCCGCTACGCGTTCTTCCTCACGGCGGCGCCGCTGAACATCCCGGCGGCGTGCGGCTCCCCGCTGAATCCGACAGCGATCAAGTAGCGAGGTCGGCCGGATCCGATTCGGCGGGCCTGTTCGGCGCCGCGACCGTCCCGCCCTCGAAGCTCACCGGGAAGCGCTCGGGGTTCATGAACAGGCGCAGCGTCTGCACGGCACCTTCGGCGACCTCGGCGGCGATGAGGCCCTTGAAGCCCTCGACGGCGCTGTCGATCCGGACGGCCGGGTCGCCGTTGGCGAGGACGATCGAGAAGACGGCGTCGTCGGGGTACTCGGACTTGTTCTGGACTCCGATCATGAAGCGGGCGACCTTGTCGGCGCCGTAGATCGGCTTGCGCGCCGCGACGACGACGCCACCGCCGTCGGAGTACAGGACGGCGTCGGCGGCGAGCAGCTCGCGCAGGCCGTCGACGTCTCCAGCCACCGCGGCGGTAAGGAAGGCGGCGGTCAGCCGCTCGCGCTCCTCGCGGTCGACCTCGCGGCGGCGGGTGTGGTCGCCGGCGTGCTCGCGGGCCCGCTTGGCGATCTGGCGGACGTTCGCCGGGGACTTCTCGATCGCGTCGGCGATCTCGGCGTACTCGAGGTCGAAGACGTCGCGCAGCACGAGCACGGCGCGCTCGACCGGGTTGAGCCGTTCGAGTGCGCCAAGCAGGGCGAGGTTGAGCTCCTCGGCTTCGATCGCACGCACCTCGGGACTCTCGGGATCGGTGTCGACGTCAGTGATCAAAGGCTCAGGCAGCCACGGTCCCACGTAGACCTCGCGGCGAACGCGGGCGGAGCGGAGCCGGTCGAGCGCGAGCCGGGTGGTGACGCTGACGAGGAAGGGCTCGGGCTTGCGGACCGCGTTCTGGTCGGCGCCCTGCCACCGCAGCCACGCGTCCTGGACCACGTCCTCGGCCTCAGTCAGCTCCCCGAGCATGCCGTAGGCGATGCCCAGCAGACGTGGGCGGCATGCGGCGAAGGCGTCGCCGTTCAAGCCGGCACCCTGGCCGGGGCGCGGAGCGCGGCGGCGGCCGCCGACGCCCCGCTCGCGATCGCCGCGTCCACCAACCAGCCCTCGGGGCCGAGCCAGTCGCCGGCGAGGAAGAGTCCGTTCCCGCGCTCCACGTCCGGGCGTCCGGCGAGGCCGCCCGTACCGGGCGTCGCGATCGACGAGACGGCCGCCATGCGGGGGAGGAACCGCTGCAGTGTGGCGCGCTCGCGCCAGCCTGGCTGCACCCTGTCCGCCATCTGCTCCAGGTCCGCGCGCGGACCCCGCGCGTAGCTTGCGAGCGAGAGCAGCGCGCGGTCTTTCTGCTCCGGCGGGGAGTGCTTGGAGAGGTAGGTCGGCTCGTCGATGCCGAGGGCGAAGAGCCTGCCCGGCTTCGGCAGCCGCCCGAGGCCGAGGTCGAGGGTGCTGACCTCGGCGGCGGGGCCCGGCGGGGTCGGGGCATCGGTGCCCAGCAGCTTCGAGAAGTCATCCGGCTCGCCCGCGGCGACGACGAGAAGGTCGGCGCTGAGCTCCTCGTCGTCGAGGGCGACCGACCAGCCGGATCCCGAGCGGGTGAGCGAGCGGGCGCCGGCGCGGGTTCGCAGCTCCGCCCCCGAGGATCGAGCCCGCTCGGCGAGCGCGTCGACCATGACCTGCCAGCCGCCCTTGATGTAGCGGACGCCCGGGACGGCGCCGATCCTGATCTGGCGGGCGGCGACATCGGCGCTGAGCGAGTCGTGGTCGGCGACGAAGGTCGTCACGCGGACGAGCGCGCCGGCGGCGGCGCGGGCGCTCTCGGTGGGCAGGGAGCGGCTGATCCACTCGCTGACGGAGACGCCGGCCAGCTCAGCGGGATCGCGGCGGAGAACGTCGCGGAAGATCCAGGCTCCGATTCGGCCGCTACCGCCCGTGGCGCGCCGGACCCGCCCGTCGCGGACGAAGACCGAACGATGGGAGACGGGATTCCAGCGGGGCGGGTCGATCCCGAGTGACTCGAGCTCGCGCATCCCCGGTCCACCGACGTAGAGCGCGTGCGGACCCTGGTTGAGCGCGAAGCCCGCCTCCTGCTGGGTAGCCGCGCGCCCTCCGAACCCGGTGCTCGCCTCCAGCAGCGTCGTCTCGACGCCGCCTTCCGCCAGCCGTGCCGCGGCCACGAGCCCGGCGGGACCCCCTCCGATCACGATCGCGGTCCGGCGGGTCTCCCCACCCTCGGTCAATGGTTCTGTGGAAGTGCTCATGCCCCGAAGACGAGACAGCATGACGGTTTGTGACAGGCCCGGTGGGCGAGATCGCCGTTGTTGTCCCGGCGCCTCAATGCCCCGAGCTGTTCCTGCATTCGGATGACGAGCTTCCCGTCTTGATCGAGGTCGGGCTCGCGCACGCCCAGCTCGAGACGATCCATCCGTTCCTCGACGGCAACGGGAGAGTCGGGCGGCTGATGATCACGCTGCTGCTGGTCGAGCGAGGCGTGCTTCGCCAACCGCTTCTCTACCTCAGCTACTACTTCACGCTGCATCGCGCCGAGTACTACGACCGGCTGACGGCGATCCGCCGCGACGGTGACCGGGAGGGCTGGCTGCGCTTCTTCCTTCGCGGGGTCGTCGAGACCGCCGAGCAAGCCACGACCACCGCGGAACGGATCTTCGAGCTTCGTGAGCGGCACCGATTGCTCATCCTCGACGAGAACCTCGGGCAGAACGGGCTGAAGCTCCTCTCGCACCTCTTCCGGCATCCGCTGATCACGGTGAGCCTGGCGACGAACGTGATCGACGCAACGTTCGTAACCGCCAATCGACTTGTGGCGCGCCTTGAAGAGCTGGGCATCTTGCGGGAGGTGACGGGAAGAAGGCGCTCGCGGACCTTCCGCTACGAACCGTACGTCTCCCTGTTCGACGACCCGCAAGAGGACTTCCCCGAGGGCCCGGACCAGGTGACCGAAGCTCCCGGCTCAGGCAGCGAAGCCCGGTAAGACGAGGCTTCGAATCATGGGCGGTACTGGGCTCGAACCAGTGACCCCCTGCTTGTAAGGCAGGTGCTCTCCCAACTGAGCTAACCGCCCGGGAGCGGGAACGGTAGCGCGCCGGCCGGGCCTGGGAGTGATCGAGTGGTTCCTAACGACGAACTACCGTGAGTTACGGGCCACTCGATGGCGCTCGCTCGCGGTCGGCGTCTTCAGGTGCCCCGCATCAGGCCGCCGTCGATCGGGATCACCGTGCCGGTGATGTAGGCGGCGCGCTCGGAGCAGAGGAAAGCAGCCAGGTCGGCGAACTCCCGAGGATCGCCGAGGCGGGCGGCGGGCACGTCGGCTCGGGCTTGCTCCGCGGCCGTCTCGAGCGAGCCGTAGAGCTGACCCAGCCGGTCGGTGCCGAAGCGGCCGGTGGCGATCGTGTTCACCGTGATCCCGTCGGCAGCGACTTCGCGCGCGAGGGTGTTCAGCAGGCCGGTCGCGGCAGCCCGGTTGGCGTTGGAGAGCGTCAGGCCCGGGATCGGCTCCTTCACGGAGGTCGAGGCGACGTTGACGATCCGGCCCCAGCCCCGCTCCCGCAT
>CAZXKG010000084.1:0-11471 GCA_964641695.1 uncultured Conexibacter sp. | reverse complement strand
GCGCAGATCGAGCTGTTCGGCTCGCCCGAGAGGTACGGCAACGAGGTCCACGTGCTGCCCAAGCACCTCGACGAGAAGGTCGCCCGGCTCCACCTCGACGCCCTCGGCGTGAAGCTGACCGAGCTGACCGCCGAGCAGGCCGCCTACCTGGGGCTTCCCCAGGACGGCCCCTACAAGCCGGACCACTACCGCTACTAGACCGCCTCAGACGGAACGGGCGGGCGGATGCCTCCCTTCGACGCGGGGATCTCGGCCAAGGCGGCCGCCGTCCTGCTCGCATTGCTAGTCCCGCTCGCGGTGCTGCTGGCCCCCCTCACTCGCCGATCCCGGTAATACCAACTAGTCCTACTTCGATGCGGGTCACGAGCAAAGGACAGGTGACGATCCCCCTGGCCGTCCGCCGGGCGTTGGGCATCGAAGCCGGCTCGAACGTCGAGTTCAGCTGGACGCCGCGCCGCGCTGATCTGCCCCTAGCCAGACGAGCCAGAAGACGATCGAGACCTGCGGTTCTGCGCCCCCGGCTGATCGGTATCGTCATGGCTCGCCCGGAGGGGTGACCGAGTGGCTTAAGGTGCACGACTGGAAATCGTGTGGGCGGCGGAAGCTGCCTCGTGGGTTCGAATCCCACCCTCTCCGCTGAAACCCTGAGGCCGGCCGGCGTCAACCCCGGAGAAGTTCCACGCGGGTGCGCCGGCAGCCGGGCTCGGGGCCGGCGTCGCAGCAGGGCACTGAACGCCGGCGGCGAAGGTGCGGACGTGCAGAGCACCTCCCCACCACCAGCCGCGATCGATGCGCGCGCCGCCGGCGCGGTGCACGACTTCAACAACCTGCTCTCGGTGATCATGGTCTGCGCGGACGAGATCGCCGCGATGCCCGGTGAGGGCGAACATCGCGAGCGCGCGATGGAGATCCGGGCGGCCGCGAGCCACGGCGCCGAGTTGATCCGCGGGCTGCTCGCCGGCGAGACCCAGACCGAGCCGACCGGCGCCTGCGGCCCCGCGGACGCGACTTCGACGGCGGCGGACGACCTGCGTAACCGCGAGGCCGCCGGCGAGGAGGTCCGGATCATGCGCAGTCCCGAGGAGTCGGGGCTGCGGGCGATCGACGTCGCCAAGGGCATCGACGATTGCCTGCCGTTGCTCGAGCGGGCGCTGGGGCCGGAGGCGAAGGTCCGCTCGAACGCCGACGCCCAGCTCCCACCCGCTCACCTTCCCGCCGACGCCCTGGAGCGGATCCTGCTCAACCTCGCCGCCAACTCCCGGGCAGCTTTCGAGTCGGCTGAGGTCGCCTCCCGCTCGGTCGTGATCCAGTCGTCACTGGTAGCCGTCCGCGACGGCGACCCGCTGCTCGACTCCGGCTGGTACGTGCGCGTCGCCTTCTCCGACAACGGCGGCGGCATGGACTTCGAGGTCGCCGCGCGCGCCCTCGAGCCCGGCTTCTCGACGAAGAGCGGGGACGGCACCGGGCTGGGGCTGTCGATCGTCCGCCAGATCGTCCGCGAGGCGAGTGGGGACGTGCGCCTGAACACGACGCCGGGCGTGGGGACGACGATCACCCTCTACGTGCCGGCGGCGACGACCGCAGCCGGAGGCGCCGGCCTCCCGGTCGCCGACCCGGAGTCGGGCGGCAGATAGCCGGCGGTCGCACGCCGCCGCCGAGCGGCAGCCTGGGCGACACCAGGAGCGGCCCTCGGATCCCTCAGGCCCGCCGCTCGCGGAAGAAGGTCCTGAGCAGCTCGGCGGCGGGATGCTCGAGAACTCCGCCCACCACCTCGGGCCGGTGGTTGAGCCGGGGCTCGCCGAGCACGTCCAGTACCGACCCGCAGGCTCCCGCCTTCGGGTCGGGCGCCGCGTAGACGACCCGCGGCACCCGCGCGAGCACGATCGCTCCCGCGCACATCGCGCAGGGCTCGAGCGTCACGTAGAGCGTGGTCGCCGGGAGCCTCCAGCCGCCCAGCTGCTGCGATCCGGCGCGGAGGACGAGGATCTCGGCATGAGCCGTGGGATCGCGCTGCAGCTCGCGTTCGTTGCGCGCCGCCGCGATCACCTCCTCGCCGCGGGCGAGCACAGCTCCGATCGGGACGTCGCCGTGTTCGACCGCGGCCCGTGCCTCGGCCAGCGCCCGCGACATCAGCCGGGCGTCCAGATCCTGCGGAGCCGGCGACTCGCTCATCCTCGACCCCGCGGGCTCAGATCCTGGTCGCGCCGATCACGATCGACGCGATCAGGCAGATGACCAGGATCACCATCGCGATGATCCATGAGGTGGGCACAGCGGCAAGGTTATTGGTTGCTCGGGTTAGGCTGAGCGAATGTCGCTGAACCCGATGGCGCCGATCACGGAGGAGATCGCCGACGGCGTGTGGCGACACGCGGGCGACCTCCGTCACAGCATGAACGTGTACCTGCTCGCCGACGGCGACGGGATCACCGTGTTCGACGGCGGCTCGAAGTCGATGACCCGCGGCGTCCAGGAAGCAGCCCGCAGGATCGGACACGGGCCGATCAAGCGCGTCGTGCTGGGCCACTCCCACCCCGACCACAGGGGGATCGCGGCGGGACTGGGCGTGCCGGTCCTCTGCCATCCCGACGAGCGCGCCGACGCCGAGGGAGATGGCGGCTACCACTACTTCAAGTTCGACCTGATCCCGTATCGGTTCTCCCGCTCCATCTACCCGACCCTGCTGCGGATCTGGGACGGCGAGCCGGTCGAGATCGACGAGACGGTGTCGGAGGGAGACACGATCGCGGGCTTCGAGGTCAAGCACTTCCCCGGCCATGCGCCCGGGTTGATCGGGCTCTGGCGGGAGCGGGATCGAGTCGCGATCGTCAGCGACACCGTCTACCTCGTCGACCCGCTCAAGTTCAAGCCGATCGACTGGGTGACGGTCCCCCACCGCACCTTCAACCTCGACCACCCGGAGGCGGTGCGAAGCGTGCGCAAGCTCGCGGCCCTGGGGCCGAGGACGATCGCGGCGGGACACGCGGAGGCGATCTCCCGCGAGCCGGCCGAGATCCGGCTCATGCTGGAGCACGCCGCGCTTCGCGGCTGAGACCGGACGGAGGGCCTACTCGCAGAAACGGCCGACGTCGGGGCGCTCGTCGCGACCCTTGATCCCCGAGCAGTTGCCGAGTCGATCCATCTTGGCGACCATGCGCTCTCGCAGCTCGCTCGCCGCGGCGGTCTCAGCCGGGAGCAGGTTGTTGACCTGATGAGGATCGGCGTCGAGGTCGTACATCTCGGCGTCGACCTGCTCGCAACCGAGCCCGGTCTCCTTGAAGAAGGCGAGGTAGATCTTGCGATCCATGCGAACGCCGCGGTAGTCGCAGGCGCCCAGCCGCACCTCGATCGCGCGGCTGGAGGGGAAGTCCCCGCTGCCGTCGATGACCGGCATCAACGACCGTCCGTCCATGCGGCGGCAGTGGCGCCTCGTGCGGCACGGGTCGGCCTTCGCCAGCTCGAGGATGGTCGGCGCAAGATCGATGTTGACCGCCGGCGCGTTGGTCTCCGGCAGTAGCGGCGCCCGGTCGCGGTACTTGGCCGGAACGCGCAGGTACATCGGGATGTGCAGGTTCTCCTCGTAGGGATGCGGCTTGCCCTTGGGGATCCGGTGCTCACCGAAGAAGAAGCCGTTGTCGGTGGTGAAGATGACCACCGTCTGATCGAGCTCACCGCGATCCTCGATCGCGTCCAGGATCTTGCCGATCCCGCGGTCGATCCCGTAAGCGGACTCGAGCGCGCAGCGGTATCGGCGGGTCATGTTCTCGATGTCCTCGCTGCTGAGAGGTGGCCGGCTGCGGATGTGATCCGGCATCTTCGAGACGTCGGGCTGGTTGAAGTTGGGGGGCCGCGGAACCTCGGCGTCGGCGAAGCGGCCCTCGTCCTCCGCCTCGGGGACGCTCCCGGACCGGCAGCGGGTGTCACGACCACCCGCGGTGTGGGGCGCGTAGTAGTCGACCTGCATGTAGAAGGGCGCCCGCTTCTTGGCCAGGCGGGACGCCCAGCGGGAGGCGAAGTCGTTGGTCACCGTCGTCAGATGGTCACCGTCCCGGACCCCGAAGCGACGGATCTGGCCGTTCTTGGAGGCCCGCCAGCGGTAGTAGCGGCGTGGCTCCATCTGCGTGAACCAGTAGTCCCAGCCCGGCGCCACCGCGGCTGGTCCCAGGCGTCCCTGCTCGTAGCTGTTGAGGAACTTGCCGACGTGGGCCGTCGTGTAGCCCGCGTTGCGCATCCACGAGGGTAGGACGTTCTGCTTGCCGATCAGGTCCGGGTAGAAGTTCCGCAGCACGCCGTTGTTGTGGCCGTACTGGCCGGTCATGTAGCCGGCGCGAGCCGGACAGCAGAGCGGCGAGGAGGAGATGTAGTCGGTGAACGACGTCGCTCGCGGCACGACCCTGGAGAACAGGTTCGGCATCACGGTGGGGTTGATCGTCGACGGTGCCTGGTCGTCGGTCATCACCATCACGATGTTGGGCGTCTTGAGCTTCTTCGCCGCGCGCTTGCCCTTCTTCTTCCTCGTGGCCTTCGCGGCCATCTTCATCGGCTGGGCGCGATCCGGGCCCGCCCCTGCGGCCGCGGCGGCTCGACGCTGCTTGTCAGCCTCGGCGGCATGGCTGATCACGACCATCGTCACCAGGGCGGCGACCAGGACGACCGCCGCGGTGATCGCGGCCACCCGGCCTCGTGTTGCGCTTGTCCATTCGTGCTTCATGCGAGCGTGAAAGGCATGTCCCTGCATGCAACAGGGCACGGCGACCAAAGTCGCGGCCCCCGATGTACCCCCGGATCCGAGCCGCAAGGCTCGAATCGGACGGTAGATAGTAGCTGCCGACGGCAGGCGGCCTCACCCGTGATCTAGGGTTACCCCCATGTCCAGCGCAACCATGCACACGAACGCAGGCCCAATCGAGCTCGAGCTCTTCGACGAAGATGCTCCGAAGACGGTCGAGAACTTCCGCAAGCTCGCGGCCGACGGCTTCTACGACGACCTGATCTTCCATCGGGTCATCAGCGACTTCATGATCCAGGGCGGCTGTCCCGAGGGGACCGGCACCGGTGGGCCCGGATACGAGTTCGAGGACGAGATCAACGACAACAAGATCGTTCGCGGCGCCCTCGCGATGGCGAACGCAGGACCGAACACCAACGGCTCTCAGTTCTTCATCGTCACCACCGAGGCGGCCGCCTGGCTCGACGGCAAGCACACCGTCTTCGGCCGAGTCGTCTCCGGGATGGAGACCGTAGACGCGATCGAGGGAACCGAGACCGGCCCCGGCGACCGCCCCACAACCCCCCAGACGATCGAACGCATAGAACTGGCCTAGCCACCCAGCAATACGGCCACGCCCCTGCTTCCCGACCCCACCGACCAACCGGGGGAAGCGGACGGCGAAGCCGGGGCATTCCGTCGGCAGTTACCTAAGCCGCCGCCAGCTGCCCGCAGGCCGCCTGGATGTCGCGACCCCTGGTCAACCTCACCGTCGTCGGGATGCCGTGGCCCGCGAGCCGTCGCTTGAAGTCCTCGATCGCCGCGGGTGAGCTGCCGGTGAGCTCGCCCGGCGTCGGGTTGAACGGGATCAGGTTGACCTTGAAGGCGTCGTGGGGGCGCAGGGCCTCGGCGAGGACGTCGGCTTGCCCGGGGGCGTCGTTGACGCCGGCGAGCATCAGGTACTCGATGTAGATCCGCAGCCGCCGGCGCTCGCGCCAGCGCAGGCACGACTCGATCACCTCGGCCAGCGGGTAACGATCGTTGACCGGCATCAGGCCGCTGCGTACGTCGGGCTCGGCGGCATGAAGCGACAGGGCGAGGCGCACCCGAGGTCCCTCGTTGGCGAGGCGCTCGATCCCGGGGACCCAGCCGACCGTGGAGATCGTCGTGTGAGATGTGGCGATGCCGACGCCGGGGAGTCGCTCGCAGGCGGCGAGGACCGCATCGAGGTTCATCATCGGCTCGCCCATCCCCATGAAGACCAGGTGGTTGACCTCGGCCCTCCGGCGGAAGTGCAGGACCTGATCGAGGATCTCCGACTCGGTCAGGTTGCGGCCGAAGCTCATCTTGCCGGTCGCGCAGAAGTTGCAGGTGAGCGGACATCCCGACTGGCTGGAGACGCAGACCGACCGGCGGCCGTCGCGGTAGCTCATCAGCACGGTCTCCAGCGGCCTGTCGTCCTCGGTCTGAAAGAGCGCCTTCCGGGTCCCGTCCGTGGAGACCACCTCGCGCTCTACCTCCAGGGTCGAGAAGGGCAGCTCCGCGGCCAGCCCGGCGCGCAAGGACGCGGGCAGGTTGGTCATCTCCTCGTAGGAGCGGGCACCTCGCGCCATCCACTCCCACACCTGACCGGCGCGGAAGGCAGGCTCGCCTCGCTCGGAGGCGATCGCATCGAGTCGGGTCAGATCCACCCGTCAAGGATGGCATCCGCAGCAACTGCGGCGAACGCCCGGCAGCTCTCAGGTGGTCAGCTCCCAGGAGCGGAACCCACCCAGATCCTGGAACCCCATCCGCCGGTACTGCTCGGCCTCGGCCTCGCCGACCCTGACGCTCACGGTGGTCCGCCCCCGCTGCTCAGCGTCCTCGATCAGATGAATCAGGCAGGCGTCGAGCATGTCCGCATCCGCCGCGCCGGGACTGGCCGGCCGGAAGCAGGTGACGAGGTCGTCCTCGACGTCCACCGTGAGCACGCCCGCGATCGGATAGCCGTCGCGGCGCGCGACCATGATCCTCACGGGCAGCTCGGGGAGCACCGCGAGGACCTTCGCCCAGGATCCGTCGAAGCCGTCCTGGGCGTCGGCCACCCTGGCGATCTCGGTGATCCTGCCGGCGACGATCTGCACGTCGGTGGCGATGTCGATCTCGGGTCGGCGCAGGTCGCTCAGCGCCATCGCCATCGCCCGCCGGATCTCCCCGGGAACGTGCCCCCGAGCCCGCAGCAGCTCGGCACCGGCTGCATCCTCGACGTCCGCCCAGATCTGCCAGCGGCGGACCCCGGCATCGCTGAAGGCCTCGCTGACGTCGCCGATCCGCTCGGCGAGCGCCTCGCCGTTCTCGGCCAGGGCGGTGTTGAAGGTCGGCTCGTCGCGCATCGTCGGCGTGATCAGCGCCCACGCCTCGCCGAAGCCGAGACACCCGCCCATCGAGGAGGCGGCCCCGAGCAGCTCCAGCTCGGTCGCGAACCCGCGCACCGTGCGCCTGCGAAGCTCGAGCGAGTCCAGCCCCTTCGCCCGCTTGCCGCCGCCGAACACGTTGAGGATCTCCTCCACGAGCCCGTCGCAGGAGCGCTCGATGATGTCCAGGACGCGGTCGAAGCCGTCGGCGTCGCTCTCGTAGGGGTCGGGCACGTCGAGGTCGTCGGCGTTCTTGGAGGCGAGGGTGACCGGGTCGTAGTCGCGCAGCAGGGCAACCCGTTCGGCCGCCTCCTCGTCGAAGGCGATCTCGTAGAGGTCCTCGAGGTTCCAGCGATCCATCCCCAGGATCACGTCGAAGTCGACGAAGTCCGCGGCGTCGGCCTGGCGAGCGACGCCGCTGACGTCATAGCCGCGCTGGGCCGCTGCCGCGACCGCTCGACCGTCCGGCGGTGAGCCGATGTGCCACCCACCGGTCCCGGCGCTGTCGACCCTGACCTCGTCCTCGAGGCCGACCTCCTTCAACTTCTCCCGAAGCACGGCCTCAGCCGTCGGCGAGCGGCAGATGTTTCCCAGGCAGACGAACAGGATCCTCATCGGCGCCACGAGAGTACCCGGGCGAGCGTCGGCTCAGCCAGTGGGAGATCGCGCCGGCCGATGCGCGGCGGCGCCTCCGGCGAGCAGGCGAGCGGCAGCGGCCTTGCTCATCCGCCTGTAGCCCCCCTTCCGCGGATCCCAGTACCACGAGCTCGGCGGATCGCTCGGCTCAGGAAGCCCGCGCTCACGCAGCTGCGAGGCGATCGGCCGGTACCAGGTGGTGAGCGGGATCTCGTCGACGAGCTGGACGACCCAGGGGATCCCCTCCTCGCCGAGGCCGCCGAGCGCCTCCTCGATCTCCCCCGGTACCAGTGTCGTTCCCTCGACCAGCTTCACGGCCGCGCATGGGATCTGGGTTCCGTCGCTCGCTCCGACCCCGTAGGCGAGGGCGAGGGCGACCTGGTCGAGATCGCCGAGAGCATCCTGGATCGGCCCCGCGTGGACGACTCCGGACCTCGTGCGAATCAACGCCGGCGCGTAGTCGACGAGCCAGTAGTCGCCGTCGGGGTCGCGCCTGAACAGATCGCCGGTCACCAGCCACGCGTCCCCGGGCGAGAACACGCCACGGAGGACCCCCTCGCTGGTCGCGATCGCGTCGGCGCGCACGCCGGCCAGCAGCATCCCCGTCTCGCCGCCCTCGCAGTCGACCGCGAAGCCGTCCGCGCCCTCCTGCAGCCGCCGGGAGTCGGCGTCGTAGCGCGCGATCCTGACCTCGGCGCTACCCGGCAGCGACCTGCCCTTGCAGCCCGGCTTCCGCCCGGTCAGGTTGACGAGGACCGCCTCGCCTTCGGTCGACGCGTAGAACTCGAGCACGCCGGCCGGGGCGAAGCGAGCGACGACCCGCCGCCAGACGCTGCGCGGCATCCCCGAGCCCATGAACAGGCGCACCGGGTGGTGGCGCTCCGCCGGCGTCGGTTGCGCGGACGCGATCACGTCCATCATCGCCCAGGTGTAGGAGACGATGCTCGCCCCGTAGCGGCGCACCTCCTCCCAGAACGTCTCGGGGTTGAACTCGGAGGCCACGGCCAGCCGCGATCCGCCCGCGATCGCGCCACCGACGCTCGTCAGCAGGACGGACGGGTGGTAGACCGGGCCGGCGCTGTAGATGGTGTCGCCCCGGGTCAGCGACGCCGAGGACGCCGTCCCGAACGCGGACAGCGCCCAGCGACGGTTGGTGATCCGGTTGGCGTGGGTCCGCTCGCCGCTGCCGCTGAAGAGGATGAAGGCGAGGTCGCCCGCGAGCCCGGGATTCGGCTCGTACCAGGCGGGGATCTCGACGGCGTCCGGATCGATCCTCTCCATGTCGATCAGCCCACGCCCGAGGCTCCGATCGCCGCCGCCGCCGCCGAGGACGTAGACCTGGAGGTCGGTGAGGCGGGCCGCCTCGGCGGCGTTCTGGGGGTCCGCGACGACCCTCCTCGCCTTGCCGATCTCGGCCTCGAGACCGGGATCGCCATCCGGCCGCATGAGCACGGCCACCGCCCCGATCCGGCTCAGCGCGGCGACGATCGTGAGCGCGCTGGGACGGGTCTGCATGAGCACGCCGACGTGCTCGCCCTGCCGCACCCCGATCTCGATCAGGCCGCGGACGACGTTGTCGACGCGCCGCTTGACCTCCGCATGCGTGTGGGCGCGGTCCTCGAACAGGAGGACGTCCGCGCCGGGGGCCTCGGCCGCCTGCTCGTCGAGCAGCAGGCCGAGGGAGATGCGGGTGCGCGCGTCGACGCGGCCGAGGCGGTTGAGCTGCTCGAGCGAGCCCTCGCCCTCGCCGGCGATCGAGCGGATCGTCCGGCCCGCGCCGAGCGCGGCACCGACCAGCGCCTGCGCCGCGCCGACGCCGGCACCGAGCGCGAGCTGCGCGCCCGCACCGACCCGTCGCAGCCCGCTCATGGCCTCGGCAGGCATCTCCATCTCCCCCTCGATCTTCTCGACTCCCGTGGGGAGCTCGCCGGTGCCGGCCCGCCAGCGAGCCCAGCCGGCGACCGTGGGCCAGGTGCGCTCGACCGCCGAGGAGCCGACGACGAGGCCGAAGTGGCCCGCCGGCAGCGTGACCTCGTAGAAGTCCGACAGCGGAGCCGCCCAGCGCGCCGCCCGGACCGACTTCGCCGGGGCGATCTCGTCGCTCTGGCCGACGAAGGCGAGGATCGGGCAGGTCATGTCGGCGAGGGTGACCAGGCGGTCCTCGACCACGAACCCACCGGAGACGAGGCGGTTGTGGACGCCGAACTGCCGGATCACGTCGGCCAGGGCCGGACCCGGCCAGGCGACCCAGCCGTCGGCCTCGAGGAAGCGCCGCTGGCGTTCCTTGGGCAGGAGCGCCTCGCGGTCGTGGAGCTGGCGGACGAAGTCGATCCGCTGCCGCAGGGACTTCGCCGGGTCGAGGAGCCGGAAGCCGTTGCGGCTCATCCAGGCCGGCACGCCGCTCTCGGCGAAGACGTTCTCGGCGAGGAAGGACGCAAGCGCGATCGCAGTCTCCTCAGGGAGGCCGAAGGAGAGCGTCCCGCGGGTGTCGACCGGGCTGCCGAAGACGACCAGGGAGTCGATGCCGCGACAGCGCCGGAAGGCGGCCACCTGGTAGCAGAACATCCCCCCTTGGGAGTAGCCCCCGATCAGGATCCGCTCGTTCCCGGTCAGCTCGCGAACCCGGTCGATCGCCTCGTCGATCGCGAGCACGTGGTCGTTGAGCGAGCGCTCGAGCCCGTCCGGCTCCCGCTCGGGGGCGCCGAAGTCGACGACCCAGGGATCGACCCCGCCCGCGGCCAGGATCGTGACCGCGCTGGTCGCGGGCGAGACGTCGTAGACATCGGCGGAGAGCATCATCGGGGGGACCAGCAGCAGCGCCGGGCTCGAGGGCGGGGCCTCGCCCCCGGCTCGTCGACCCGCCGCGGCGCTCCCCCCTGCCGGCCGGCCCTCGCCCTTCGGCGGAACCCGCTCCGGGAAGTAGTGCCGCAGGCGGTAGATCGGGCCGCCATCATGGACCTCGTGAGGAGAAGGCTGCTCGTCGGTCTCGAGCCCGCCGAAGCGGGCGACCTCGATCGCGTTCTGGGCCGCCGCGCCAAGGCGCTCGGCCGGGGCGAGGAGAAGATCCTTCAGCGCGGGCATGGGAGAGAGTTTCGCCGATCGAGGGTTGTTTACATCGGGTCCGGTCGTGTAAAGTTACTCGACACGAGGGACGAACTTGTCCAAAGAAGGCATCTTCACGATACGGAGGAAACGACGGATGTCCACCACCACCACCATCGCCTCAGACCAGGTGCTCGAGATCCCCTGGCACGACCCCAAGCGCTACCTCTGGATCCTCGGCCTCGTCGTGCCGCTGATCCCGTTCATCGGCTGGGGGATGGTCCAGCTCACGGGCCTGGGCGTCTTCTACTGGGTCGGACCCGCCGTCGTCTTCGGGCTGATCCCGTTCCTCGACCAGGCGATCGGCAAGGACTCCGCCAACCCGCCCGACAGCGCGATCAGATGGCTGGAGGAGCAGCGCTACTACCGCTGGTGCATCTACCTCTTCCTCCCGATCCAGTACATCTCGCTGGTCTTCGCCTGCTACCTGTGGTCGAGCGGCGACCTCTCGTTCCTCGAGCAGCTCGGCCTCGCGGTCTCGGTCGCGATGGTCGGCGGCATCGCGATCAACACCGCGCACGAGCTCGGCCACAAGCGCAAGGGCTATGAGCGCTGGCTGTCGAAGATCGCCCTCGCCCAGACCGGCTACGGCCACTTCTTCATCGAGCACAACCGCGGCCACCACGTCCGCG
>CAZXKG010000083.1:0-11633 GCA_964641695.1 uncultured Conexibacter sp. | reverse complement strand
TCGACCTCGCGGATGTAGGCGGAGGTCGCCGGGCCGATGAAGGCGTTGATCGCCGCGGCCGCGGTGCGCTCGTACTCGCCCGGCTTGGCGATCAGCTCGTGGGCGCAGGTGATCGCGATCCCCGGCGCGACCTCCTCCGCGATCTCCTTGACCCGCAGCTCGTGGTCGGTGTTGACGAAGCCCCAGAGGAACGAGATCGCGATCGCCTCGACGCCCTCGGCGACGAGCTCCTCGACGGCGCGACGCGCCTCGTCCTCGTTCAGCTCGATGACCACGTCGCCGGCCCAGTCGACCCGCTCGGAGACCTCGCGGATCAAGCGGCGGGGGATGATCGGATCCGGCTTCTTGTGCCGGGAGACGTGCAGCAGCTCCTCGATCGTCAGCCCCGCCGAGCGGCCGGCGGAGCGCATCATGATCAGGGCGTCAGCGTGACCCGCGGTGGTGATCAGGCCCGCCTTCGCCCCGGTCCTCTGAACGAGCACGTTGGTCGCCACCGTGGTGCCGTGGAGCAGGAGGTTCGTCTGCGAGAGGAACTCCTCGAGCCCGAGGCCGAGCTCGCCCGAGATCGCCTCGAGTGCGTCGACGAAGCCGGCCGCGAAGTTCGGCGGAGTCGAAGAGACCTTGGCCAGCGTCGTCGTCCCGTTCTCGTCGACGGCCACGCAGTCGGTGAACGTGCCGCCGATGTCAACTCCGCAGAAGTACGCGCTATTCGACTCCGCCTCAGTCACGCCATTCGGCTCCGCCTCAGTCGCCATTCGTCATCCCGTCCTCTCTCCTCGTCGGCTTCGCGGGCCGATCCCATGGGCCTCAACAGCCCATCCAACCGCTTGGTCGGCAGTGTACATTGCAAATATATGCATGTTTGATCCCAGCGTGTCGAGAACGCCGGCTCGGACGCTCATGCGCTCGCCCGGCCGCGCTCGCTGATCATCTCGACGAGACGACCGGAGAGCTCCACGGCACCGGCCGCGATTCCGTGCTCGCGGGCCCGCCGAGCGATCTCCAGCGAGAAGGTGTCGATCTCGGTGCGACGACCCCGCGAGAGATCGAACTGCATCGACGTGTGATGGTCGGGGCAGTTGTCCCACGTCGTCGCGCAGTGGGCCCACACCTCGTCGACATCGAGCTCCACGCCCTCCGCGGCGGCGACGGCCATGATCTCGTCGAAGATCTCCCGGATTGCGACGCGGCCGTGCTCGCTGCCCCAGACCTCGCCGATCTTGCAGTCGAGGATCGCGGTCATCGGGGCCATCGACGCCGCCATCGACAGCTTGGTCCAGACCATCGCGCCGATGCCGTCGTAGACCTGGGTGGGGAGGCGCGCGACCTCGAGCAGCTCGACCAGTCGCGCCATCGTCTCCGGCGTCCCCCCCGCGCCCCGGGGGCGCGACAGATGCGTCACCGCCTCACCGGCCGCGGTCGCGGGCGTCATCCGGGTGCGCCCCGGAGCGACGATCTCGGCGCCGACGGTCGTCGTGCCGGCGGCGACCTGCTCGGCGGTGAACACGTCCGCGAGAACCTCGTCGAGCCCCAGCCCGTTCTGAAGCGTGGCGACCACCGTCTCGGGACCGACCGCATGCGCGATCGACTCAGCCGCCTCGCGAGTCGCGAAACCCTTGGTGAGCACGATCACGGCGTCGACCGGCCCCAGCTCCCGCGGGTCGTGCAGGGCGCTGGGACGGGTCAGGTGCCCGGTCCCGTCCGGCTCCTCCAGGACGAGCCCGTCGGAGGCGACCGCCTCCATGTGCTCGCGCCAAGGATCGACCAGGGTGACCTCGCCTCCCACCTGCGTCAACCTGCCGCCGAACACCGAACCCATCGCTCCCGAGCCGAGAACTGCGATTTTCAACTGACCGGAACTGGACGTCATCGGGTTTCTCCTCTCCGTCTCGCAGGCTAACAGCGAGGGCCCTCAACGTGCAGACCGGTCGGTCTGGTGAAGACCTGGCTACGCCTACCGCTTCGAGTAGGCTCATCGCGTCGATGCCGGCAACGAAACTGCAACCAACGCAGCGCTCGCCCGCCGCCAGGAAGATCCTGTCGGTGGCCACCGACCTCTTCCACCGGCGCGGCTACGACGCGACCGGCGTGCAGGAGATCGTCTCGAAGGCCCGGCTGACGAAGGGTGCCTTCTACCACCACTTCGAGAGCAAGAACGACGTGCTGAGGACGATCCACGAGGACTACCTCGACCGCGAGCTCGCCCGGCTCGAGGAGATCCACGACTCCGACCTCGAGCCCGCGGCGAAGCTGTCGCGAGTGATCGAGATGGTCGTCGGGACCCTCCCCGAGCACCGCAAGAGCATGTCCGTCTTCATCCGCGAGCGCAGGGCCTTGACCCCGGCGAACTTCAAGCGGCTGAAGCGCAAGCGAGACCGATACGAGGAGATGCTGACCGAGGTGATCGCGACCGGGGTGAAGTCGGGAGACCTCGCCGACGTCGGCGATCCGAAGCTGATCGGCTTCGGGATCCTCGGCATGTGCGTCTGGGGGAACGAGTGGTTCGACCCCTCGGGCTCAGCCTCCGCCGAGGAGATCGCGGACCTGTACTCCAGCGTCGTTCTCAAGGGCCTGTTGGCGACCGGCCATCCAGGGCGGCGCTGAGGTCCAGCCCGCGTCCGCGGAACCGCTCGACGGATGCCAGCTTGATCTCCTCGTAGCCGCGGACCAGATCGGGCAGCGACGCCACCTCCAGAACGTCGGGGAGGGTCTCCGGCTCGAGCCGGCCGACGGCTCGAGCGACGATCTCCACGTACTCGCGGGGGAGCTCCCGCTCCACCTTGCGCAACCGCGCGTAGCCGAACGGATCCAGCGGCGTCCCGCGCAGGATCCGCCCGACCCGCAGGAGATGCAGGAACGGCTTGAACCATCGCCCGAATCGCAGCTTGCGGCGGAGGCCGAGCGCCCGAAGCAGCGGCGGCTGGAGATGGATGTGAGCGCGGGCGCCGGGTGGCAGGGAGGCGAGCCACTGCAGATGGAGACGAGCGACTTCGTACTCGTCCTTGTAGGCGGACAGCTTGTGCAATCCACGGGCGAACGCCTCGGTCACGTCGGCGCTGCCCGCGATCCGCTCGTTCTCGATCCGGGCGACGGCCGCCACCCGCTCGGCGTACTCGGCGGCGGCGCGACCTCCGCCCCAACCCCGCAGGTCGGGGATCCTGATCTCGAGCAACCGCCTCAGCTCGGTGCCTGACTCAGCGCCCGGCACCCGATCGATCAGGACGGAGTCACGGCGGCTGATGCCCGCCGGCCCGCCGGAACCGGAATCCTCGATCCGCTCGTGGACGAGGCCGGGATCGGCGATTGCGGCCCGGCCCCAGGCGAAGGCAGCCAGGTTCCGGTCTACACCCGTCGCGTTGAGCTCGAACGCCCGCTCGATCGCCGCCCGCGACACGGGCAGGAGCCCTCGCTGCCACGCGGCGCCGAGGACGATCACGTTGGCAGGGGTCGCGTCGCCGAAGATCCGCTCGGCGAGTCGCCGCGCATCGAAGTAGAGGTTGTCCGATGCCGACGTCGCCGCGTCGACCGCCTCGCACGCCGCGAGCAGGTCCGGCCTCGCGGAGTCGACTTCGCTCACCATCGCCCCGGTGGGGACGATGGACGTGTTCGCGATCGCGACGGTCCTCCCCGCGTCCGCCACCCGCAGGACCTTGGCGGTCGCGCCGAGCAGGTCGAAGGCCAGGATCGCGTCCGCCTCCCCCGCGGCGATCGCCCCGGAGCCCCCGAGCGACTCGGCGCCGATGCGCACGTCGGAGACGACCGGCCCCGCCTTCTGGGAGAGGCCGGTCTGATCGAGCCCGGCGACCTGGCGGCCATCGAGGGTCGCGGCCATCCCGAGCACCTGGCTGACCGTGACGACCCCGGTGCCACCGATCCCGATCATCCGGATCCGGGCCGCCTCGGGCAGACCGGTCGGCTCCGGCAGCACCACGCCGGGCAACTCCGCCGCTCGCCGCTCCTTCCGCGGTCGCTCGACGACCGTCATGAAGGACGGGCAGTCGCCCTGCAGGCAGGTGTAGTCCTTGTTGCAGGTGGTCGCGTCGATCCGCGTCTTGCGTCCGAACTCGGTCTCGACGGGCTCGACCGACAGGCAGCTCGACTTCTCCCCGCAGTCGCCACACCCCTCGCAGACGCGCTCGTTGATCACGACTCGCTCGGCGGGCTCGGGGGCCCGTCCTCGCCGACGGGCCCGGCGGAGCTCGGTCGCGCATGCCTGATCGTGGAGCAGGATCGTCACTCCGGGAACCTGGGCCAGCTCTCGCTGAACCGCCGGCAGCTCGGACCGGTCGTGAACCCGCACCCCCGCGGGTAGCTGCACGTCCTCGTAGCGGGCGACGTCCTCGGTCGTGATCGCGAGCCGTCTCACCCCCTCCGCCAGCAGCGAACGCACGGCGGCCTCGATCGGCAGCCCGCCCTCCACCCTCTGGCCGCCGGTCATCGCAACCGTGCCGTTGTAGAGGAGCTTGTAGGTGATGTCGAGATCCGCCGCGACCGCCGCTCGGATCGCCAGCGATCCCGAGTGGTGGAACGTTCCGTCGCCGAGGTTCTGGGTGAAGTGCTGAACCTCCGCGAACGGCGCAACCCCGACCCACTGCGCCCCCTCGCCGCCCATCTGGGTGATCCCGCGGACGTCTCCGCGTCCCCGCTGGGAGAGCAGGACCATGGCGTGACAGCCGATCCCCGCGCCGACGATCTCGTCGTCCGGCGCGGCGGTCGAGACGCTGTGCGGACATCCCGAGCAGAAGAACGGGCTCCTCGACGCGCCGAGATCGATCGCAGGGCGCTGCTCCAACGCCGCCAGCCGCTCCAAGCCCGACCGGACCGCTCGGTCGTCGTCGCGGAGCAGATAGCGCCCGGCGAGGACACGAGCGATCAGCTCCTCGGAGAGGACACCGTGATCGGGAACGAGCGGCGCACCCTGCTCGTCGCGCTTGCCGACGACCAACGGCCGAGCTCGCTCTCCGTAGAGGGCGTCCCTGATCGACGATTCGAGGAGGGCGCCCTTCTCCTCGATCACGAGGATCTCGTCGAGGCCCGCGGCGAACTCGCGCGCGACGTCGTGGTCGAACGGGAACGGCATCCCCACGCGCAACAGCCGAAGGGCGGGCTCGGAGTCCACACCTTCGAGGCCCAGCCCGGCGAGGGCCCGACGCACGGCGCCGAACACAGCTCCGGAGGCGACCACCCCCAGCCCTGCCGCCGGCGACCCGGCGGCGGCCTCGATCACTGCGTTGATCCCGTTCGCCCGCCCGTAACGACGAGCCAGCTCGAGCCGCGCGCCCGAAAGGGCACGCTCCATCTCCAGCGTTCGCGGGGCGAGGAGGTCGGCGGAGGGACGGTGGACGAAGCGGCGGCCCTCCCAGTCGAGCTCGGGCACGACCGGGGTGACCCGATCGATCCCGACCTCGACGGACTCGGTGGCATCCGCCACGTCGGTGACGACCTTCAACGCCGACCAGAGCCCACTCGCTCGTGAGCAGGCGATCGCGTGACGTCCGAGGTCGAGCGCCTCCTGGACGCTGCCCGGGGAGAACACCGGAACCTGCAGAGCCGCGAGCAACGGCTCGGAGGCGCTCGGGAGCGTCGAGGACTTCGCCGAGGGATCGTCACCGCAGAGGGCGAGCACCCCTCCACGTGGGTCGGCCCCTACGTAGTTCCCGTGCCGGATCGCGTCCGCCGCCCGATCGAGACCCGGAGCCTTCCCGTACCAGACGCCGACCACCCCGTCGTACTTCGCGCCCGGCATCGTCCCGGCGAGCTGCGAGCCCCAGACCGCGGTCGCGCCGAGCTCCTCGTTGACGCCGGGACGATGTTCGATAGCGTGCTCGGTCGCCAGCTCGCCGAGCCCCGCGAGCTCCCGGTCGAAGCCGGCCAGCGGCGAGCCCTGATACCCGGAGACGAACGAAGCGGTGCGCAGGCCGGAGCGAGCGTCGGCCCGGTGCTGGTCGAGCAGGACGCGGACCAGAGCCTGAACCCCACCCATGAACACGCGCCCCTCGGGAAGGCGATAGCGATCGTCCAGGGACACGTCTCCGCCGACCGGAGCCTGGGGCGGCGATGGGCGAGCGCGACTACCCACCGCGCGCCGGCGCACAGCAGTCCCCAGGCCCCCGCCTGAAACTGCTGTACCGCTCATGGTCAATTCTTATACCAAACGGACGGCCGATAGTGAACCAGGTAAGTTTCAGCCGATGGGTCTCGAGAAGGAGAGAACCGAGCGTGCCCACGACGCCGCCGGGAGTCAGACGGCGGAACCAAGCGGGTTCTCACCCGTCGGGCCCCGCCGGGTCTTCGAGGGCGCGGTCGAGCAGATCGCCGAGCGGGTGCGCCACGGCGACTTCGGCACGGGAGACCGTCTTCCCTCCGAGCGGGACCTCGCCGCCGCGCTGCGGGTCAGCAGGCCCACCCTGAGGGAGGCGGTGCGGGTGCTCTCCGAGGCGGGGGTGCTCGAGGTGCGCAGCGGATCGGGCGGGGGGATCTACGTCGCCTCGGACTACGTCCCGATCGAGATCCTCCGCTCGAAGTCGGACCTCCGGCTGGGCGAGGTCGCGGGAGTCCTCGAGGCGCGCAGGATGGTCGAGCCCCGCGTCGCCCAGCTCGCGGCGCTCAACGCCCGCGAGGACGACTTCGCCGCCCTGCAGGCGATCATCGACCGCCAGCAGGAGCTCGTCGACGCCGGGGACGTGCTGGCCAACGAGGATCACTTCCTCCAGCTCGACACCCAGTTCCACCTCCGGATCGCCCGCGCGACCGGCAACACGACGATCGTCAACATGATCCGGATGCTGTTCAAGCGCCTGGAGATCGCGCGCGATCTGGCCATGCACGACCCGCCGATCGCGGCATGGGTGATCGACGTCCACGAACGGACGCTGGGCGCGATCCGATCCGCCGACTACGCGCGGATCGAGCAGGTCATGGACGAGCACCTCGCCGGCATGGAGCGGGCCTGGGAGAAGGCCACCGACCGCGTCCTCGTCCGCGAGGTTCCGGACTTCCTGCGCCCGGTCGCGGAGCGCTCCGAACGGGACTAGATGTAGCCGGCAGGGCGGGGCTCGATCAGGAGCTCGCTTCGAGCGATGCGGAAGCGAGCTCCCGCAAGCGGAACTTCTGAACCTTGCCCGTCGAGGTCGTCGGCAGGCTCCCGACCACGTGCAGCTGCCTGGGCAGCTTGTAGCCGGCGAGACTCCGACGCCCGAACTCACGGACCCCCTCGAGGTCCACCTGCTCTGCGGCGCTCTCGGTGACGACGAACGCGGCGACGGTCTCCCCCCAGCGAACGTCCGGGACCCCCACGACGGCCACCTGCGCGATCTGCGGATGCGCCGCGAGCGCGTGCTCGACCTCGATACTGGAGATGTTCTCCCCGCCCGAGACGATCACGTCCTTGAGCCGATCGCGGATCTCGATGTAGCCGTCAGGGTGCATCACCCCCATGTCGCCGGAGTGGAAGGATCCCCCTTCGAAGGCGGTCGCGGTCGCCTCGTCGTCCCGGTAGTAGCCCAGGGTCACGTTGTTGCCCGACATCACGATCTCCCCCATCGTCTCGCCGTCCGCCGGCACGTCCCGATGCCCTTCGTCGACGACCCGCAGCGGCATCGACACGACCGACTCGACACCCTGGCGCGCCTTCAGGCGCGCCCGCTCCGCCGCGCCGAGGCCGTCCCACTCGGGATGCCAGACGCACGCCCCGATCGGCCCGTACGTCTCGGTCAGCCCGTAGAGGTGGGTGATCTCCCAGTTGATCCCCTCGCACCGCTCGATCAACGTCGGCGACGGCGGGGCGCCTCCGGTGAACACGCGCAGCGGCACGTCATCGGCGGCGAGGTCGGCCCCGAGCAGGATGTCGAGCACCGTCGGCGCTCCGCACAGGTGGGTGGCCGCCTGCTCGCGCAGCCGCTTCCAGGCCTCCTCGGGGTCCACTCGATCGAGGCAGACGTGACGTCCGCCCATCGCCGTCACCGCCCAGACGAACGCCCATCCGTGGCAGTGGAACATGGGAAGCGTCCACAGATACCTGGTCGACGCCGTCACCTCGCACTGGGCGATCACCCCCATCGTGTGCAGGAACGCACCGCGGTGGGTGTACATGACGCCCTTGGGGCGTCCGGTGGTGCCGCTCGTGTAGTTGATCGAGAGGATCGAGCGCTCGTCCGGGACGGACAGAGGATGAGGAGACGCGGCGCCGACGACGCTGTCGTAGTCGCCGTCGGGGCCGGCGATCAGCTCGGTCGGCGGCCGGTCCATCTCCGCGACGGCGCCTCTCGCGTTCCCAGCCCCGTCGTGAATGAAGCAGGATGCCCCCGCGTGCCCGAGCACGTACGCCACCTCCGACGGCGCAAGCCGGTTGTTGACCGGAACGATCACGGCCCCCAGGCCAGGGATCGCGTAATGGGCGGCCAGCATCTCGCGAACGTTCGGCAGCAGGACCGCGACGCGGTCACCGGGACCGACGCCCCGCGCCGACAAAGCCCCCGCAAGGCGCTCGGCCTCGTCGAGCAGCTCAGAGTACGTGCGCTGCTCCTCGCCGTCCACGGTGGCCGTCCGCGCGGCGAAGACGCGAGCGCTGCGCCGTAGGAACGAGAGCGGCGAGAGATCGGCGAAGCCACCGCCCGCCGGCCGCCGCGTCCATGCGCGATCGGTCTCCTCGAGCGCGGGGCTCTCCTCAGACCCTCCAAGCGGGCACATACCGCCCGGTATGGTACAGGAGCCTCGCCAAGATATCGGACCGGCTTGGTGGTCGCGCTGCTCCTCGGCGCCGCCGGCGCGCCGCGGGAGGAGGTCGTGGCCGACTACGCGATGACGTCGGAGCAGATGGCGGGGCCCGCGGTCGAGGAGATCCAGGAGCGCGCCCTGCGGGCCGGCATCCCCGAGCAACACCTCGCGCAGGCGCTCGGCTCTCCGCCCGAGGCGATGCGGGCAACCCTCGCCCATGTCGACGAGCACTACGGAGGCGGGGGCGGGTATCTACTCGCCGATGGCGCCGAGCAGGACGCCATCGACCAGCTCCGCCGGCGGCTCATCGACTGACCGGTCAGCATTTTCGTGGATGTCGCCCCCGCCACAGCTCGATGACTTCCACGAAATGGAGTTGTATCCCGCTTTCGTGGATCTCACCCGGCCCGCGACCACACGAGATCCACGAAAGGTGGGGTCAGCCCGCGGCCTCGACCGGCCGGACGGCGACCTCGAACATCTCCTCGATCCAGTCGATCGGCTCCTCCGCGATCGGGATCACGACGAACTTCATCGCGCCGGCTTCGCGGAAGCGCTCCAGGAGATCCCGCAACTCACGCGATCCGATCGCGACGTGATCGCCCTGGGTGAGGCCCTCGCGCCGGTTGAGCACCCGCAGGGCGGCATCGGGGATCTCCTCGCGAGAAGGCGCGGCGAAGAGGGTCATCCCGTAGTGGTCGTAGTCGATCCCGCGCTCGGCCGCGGCGGCGGAGTGGTTGATCGCCTCGACGCCGGCGCCGAACTCCGCGGCGGATAGGAAGGAGGCAAGCCATCCCTCGGCGATCCGCCCGATCCGCTCGAGCGCCTTCGGCGCGGTTCCGCCGAGCCAGATCTCGAGCTTCTCGCGGGTGGGCTTCGGGGTCAGCCTGACGTTCTCCAGCGACCAGTGCTCGCCGTCGAAGTCGACGGGCTCGCCGGGCCAGAGGGCGCGGATGATGGCCATCGCCTCGACCATCCGCGAGACGCGCTCACCGGGCTCCACGCCGAGCGCCTTCCGCTCCGCGGGGAAGTTCACGCCGAGTCCGAAGGCCGGGAGGAAGCGGCCGCCCGAGAGGCAGTCGACGCTCGCCATCTCCTTGGCGAGCAGCACCGGGTTGCGCGCCGGGACGGCGAGCACGCTCGTCCCCAGCTTCATCCGCTCCGTCCGCGCGGCGACCGCCGCCAGCGCAGGAAGCGGCGCCAGGCCCGCGCCCGTCGCGGTATCGGACAGCCAGAGCGAGTCGTAGCCGATCCGCTCCATCGCCTCGACGTAGGCCCAGAAGCGATCGGGGTCAGGGGCCGCGCCGAACCGCTCCCAGCCGAGCCCGACCCGAACCGTCTTGCCGCTCCTGGCAGCCCCGAAGGACATCTACCCGCCCCCAGGCTGACGCGGATCGGAGCGTTCTGGGTGGTGGACGCAGGAGTCGAAGCGACCGGGGTTGGTCGTGAGACGACGAGGACTCCGCCCAGGACGCTTTGATCCCGTCAAAGGCGGCGCTCAGCCTCGTCGGCGGCCCCGATCAACCCCTCGACGACGGCAGCCAGCTCGTCCGCTCCCTCGCCCGCGCCCTCCTTGCCGTACTGGCCGGCGGTGTGTCGGGCGTAGACGCCCTCGAGGATGATCGCCAGCTTCCAGTAGCCGAGGGCGACGAAGTAGTCGATCCCCGAGACGTCACGCCCGGAGCGTTCGGCGTAGCGGGCGACGACCTCCTCACGGCCGATGAACCCGGGCGCCATCGTCGCCGGCTCGAGCAGGGGCAGGATCACGTCGTCCTCCTCGCCCCAGTAGACGAGCAGCAGCCCGAGATCGGCGAGCGGATCGCCGAGCGTGCAGAGCTCCCAGTCGAGGACCGCCGCGACCTCGCCGTCGGCGGTGAGGATCATGTTGTCGAGCCGGTAGTCGCCGTGGACGATCGAGGCCGGGCCCTGCTCGGGGATCCTCGCCTCCAAGCGGCCGTGGAGGTCCTCGACCAGCGGCAGCTCGCGGGTCTTCGACTTCTCCCACTGCCCCGACCAGCGGCGCAGCGTGCGGGCCACGTAGTCGGTCTTCTTGCCGAGATCACCGAGGCCGACGGCATCGGGGTCGACCGCGTGGATGTCGACGAGCGTGTCCACCACGCGCTCACCGATCGCCCGACGCACGTCCTGACCTGGGAACAGATCCGCGTCGGGAAGGCGGCGCAGGACCGGCCCCTCGACGAACTCGGAGACGTAGAACGGCGCCCCGTTGACGCTCTTGTCCTCGCACAGCCCGGCGATCGCGGGCACCGGCACCTCCGAGCTCCCGAGACCGGACATCACCTTGACCTCGCGCCCCATGTCGTGGGCCGAGCCGAGCGTCGCCCCCAGCGGCGGCCGCCTCAGCACCCAGGCTCCGTCGGCGGAGTCGCGGACGATGAAGGTCAGGTTCGAGCGTCCCCCCGCGACCTTGTCGTAGGTCAGGGGCGGGCGCACCCCCGGCACCTCGTCGCTGAACCAGCGCTCGAGGGCGGGGGCGTCGATCCCTTCCACTGCCATCGGTACGGCGGCCGCGCTAAGCGGCGACCGCGGCCTCTGCCTTGAACGTTCCCCCGGATTCGGCCTTGGCGACGAGCAGCTCGGGCGGATCGAAGCGATCGCCGTAGCGCTCGGCCAGCTCGCGGGCACGGTCGACGAAGCCCTGCAGCCCGCCCTCGTAGCCCTCGATGTACTGGACGACGCCGCCGGTCCACGCCGGGAAGCCGATCCCCATGATCGAACCGATGTTGGCGTCGGCGGTGGTCTCGATCACACCCTCGTCGATGCAGCGCACCGTCTCCAGAGCCTCGATGAAGAGCATCCGCTCCTTCAGATCCTCGAACGGGATCTCGAGGTTGTCCCCACCCCAGTTCTCCTTCAACCCCGCCCAGAGGACGGCAAGCGGGCCGGCCTCTGGGCGG
>CAZXKG010000082.1:0-11749 GCA_964641695.1 uncultured Conexibacter sp. | reverse complement strand
TGTACTGCGGGTAGGCGCAGAGCCGCTCGGTCAGGGCGTAGCCGCGGGGTCGCAGCTCCTTGCGCACCTGATGGGGTGAGGGGAACGGGTGCTCCGGCGAGATGTGATCGCCGTTGGCGGAGAGCCCGCCGAGGTCGGTGGCGCCGGCGTCGACCAGCGAGATCCACCAGTCGGAGAGGTTCGGCGGGATCTGGATGCCGACGTCCGGCATCAGCCTGCGGCACTCTGCGACGAGCCGCTTCATGTCCTCGAGCGTGACCTCGGATGCCCACGAGGGCACGACGGCCTCGGAAGCCCCGGCACCGGCGGCCTCCCCCTCGTCGACCGACCAGCGGCGCTCCGACGCCTCCGCCGCGATGTCCGCGACCTCCGCACCGTAGTAGCGCGGGTGCGGGACGAAGTTCTGAAGGATCACCTCCTGGATGTGCCCGTAGCGGCCGTGCAGCTCCGCGAGCGCCTCGAGCGAGGCGACCCGGTCCTCCTCGCTCTCGCCGATCCCGACGAGGATCCCGCTCGTGAACGGGATCCTCAGCTCGCCGGCGGTCGCGATCGCCTCCATCCGCACCTTCGGATGCTTGGTCGGAGAGCCCGCGTGAACGGTCTCCATCAGCTTCTCGCTGGCCGACTCCAGCATCAGGCCCTGGGATGCTGTCACCTCCCGCAGCCGGGCGAAGTCCTCACGATCGGCCACGCCGATGTTGGTGTGCGGCAACATCCCGCGCCGCAACGCCTCCTCGCACGCCCAGGCGACGTAGGAGGTGAAGTCCTCATGCCCCCAGGAGCGCAGGCGCTCGGCGACGATCGGATTGACCTCCGGCGACTCCCCCGTGAGGACCAGCAGCTCCTTGACGTTGCGCCGCGAAGCCTCCTCGAGCCGCTCGACCACGGCGTCGGGATCGTGGATGTGGGCCTGGTGGGTCGCGAACGCGCAGTACTTGCAGTAGCAGCGGCAGGTCCTGGAGAGGGAGAGCGTCAGGTTTCGGGAGTAGGTGACGCGTCGCATTGGCTCAAGCTAGATGATCGATGCCTCCGGCACCGCCCGGTGTCCGCCCCGAACTGAAAAGGGGCGCCCGGGCCGAAGCCCGAGCGCCCCCGAAACCAGTCGGGAGATGGACCCCGCTACGCCTCGTTCGGCGCCTTGTCGAGGGTCTTCTCCCGCTTCGCCCCGTCACCCTTCTCGCTCGAGATCACGAGCTTGAAGAAGAGCGTTGCGAGGATCGCACCGAGCAGCGGACCGACGATGTAGGGGTACACGCCGCCCCATTCGTTGCTGACCAGAGCCGGGCCGAACCAACGGGCCGGGTTCATGACGCCGCCGGTGAGCGGTCCGAGGATCATCACCGCGAAGGCGAAGGTGAGGCCGATCGTCAGCGGCGCCCACTCCGTGCGCGCCTTCACGTTCATCGCGACCGCGACGATCGCGAGCACCAGCAAGAAGGTGCCGATCGCCTCCATCAGCATCCCGGAGAAGTTCCCGCTCAGCAGCGAGCTCACCTCTCCCGCGCCCCAGTTGACGGCGCGGCCCTCGTCGAGGAGGAAGCCCTTCACCGCGAGCGCGCCGAGCACCGCTCCAGACAACTGAGCGAGGATGTACACGACGGCATCGACCGGGTTGATCTTCCGCAGCATCAGAGCGGCGGTCGTCGCGGCCGGGTTGAAATGCCCACCGCTGACGGACCCGAGGGTCATCACGAGAAGGAACAGAACCAGGCCCTGAACGAATCCGACGGCGACGAAGTCCGATCCGAACTGAGCGGAGCTTCCCCCTGCGACGAACAGGCTGACCACTGTCCCGATGACAAAGACCAAGAAAAAGGTTCCGACCAACTCCGATATATAGGCGGCCAGTCCACGATCCTGCACTCTCAAACCTCCTGTAGGGCGTTTTTGCGCTCTCCCGCGCGTTTGAGCCGGATGAGTCTATAGCTCATTCCGGGCCCATCCCCGCGATCCTGCCATGAATCCGTGTCTCGATGTCGGCCGCCGTCGGCCATCGCCGCCGCCGATCACCTCAACCGAGCAGTGATTCAACCAGCTCCGGGAGCTCTCGCGCCATGCGCGAGCGAGGCACCACCAGGTCGAAGCCGGCCTCCTCGGCGGCACGGCGGGTATCGACGTCGACGTGCGAGTAGAACCCGATCGCGAGCTTCGCCGCCTCGGCAACGGCACCTGCGTCAACCGCATCGAGATCGGCCACGACGAGGTCGAAGTCCCCCGCGTCGGCGAGCGACTCCGTACCGCCACCGCGCACGACCACGTCATGGCCGGCGGCGCGCAACGAGCCGTCGACTCGGCTGGCGAGCATCAGCTCCGACGACAGCGCGAGAACCCGGGCCATCGAGCGCTAGATCGAGCGACGCTCGCGGAACTCGCGGCGAACGCTCTCGGGGCGCCCCCACATCTGCACGACCTCGGCGCGTCCCTCGTTGAGGTCGCGAACGATCATCTCCCCCTCGATCCCCTGGCGGTCGAGCATCTCGAGCACCCAGGTGACCGTCTCCGGCGCGGCGCCGTGGCCGAAGCCGTGGGCGACGTTGATCCGCCAGTGCCAATCGGCCTCCGAGTAGGGCTGCGCGTTGATCTGGGTCATCGGGATCGAGGCGTCGACGTAACGCGACTCGTCGGCGATCCGAAGATCGAGCTGCATGTCCGTCCAGTCCCGGGGGAGCGCCGCGACGATGTCGCGGAAGGCGGCGGACAGCGGCCGCGGGCCGGTCGGCTCAGTCGGTTCGGGGCTCACGGCGGCAAGGATACCCCGGCCAGGCGCGACCTTCCTCCGGCGGCCCGTCAGTGACCGGGCGTGGCCTCCACCAACGCCTCGGCGACCACGGCACGCTGCCGTCGCCGCCGCACCGCCCTTGCCAGCAAGCCGTACCGCGGCGAGCCGAACAGCGCCAGGGCGAAGACGATCGCCGCCACCACGCCCATCGCGCCGGCGATCGAGGCGTCGAGCGCGATCGCCGCCTGCTGTCCACCGAACGCCGAGACCCAGCCGATGCCGACGCTCAACATCACCAGCGACAGCAGGCGGTCGGTGAGCAGATAGGCGGCCGCGGCCGGGACGATCAGCAGCGCGACCACGAGGATCGCGCCGACCGACTCGAAGGCGGTGACCGCGGTGATAGCCACCGCCGCCAGCAGGATCCGCGAGACGAGCTTCGGCGAGAAGCCGTTGACCGTCGCGAACTCCGGATCGAAGGTGGTCAGCTTCAGCTCCTTCCAGAGCGCGATCACGAGCGCCAGGTTGAGCACGGCGACGAACCCGAGCGCGACGATCGAGCGAGCGACCTCGACGCCGAAGAGCTCCAGCGTCCGAAACGGCGCGAACGCGATCTCGCCGTAGATCGTCGCGTCCAGATCGAGATGGACGTTCTCGGCGAACAGGGTGATCCCCAGCACCCCGATCGCGAACAGGAACGGGAAGACGAGACCGATCGCCGCATCCGAGCGGACCAACCCCGACCGCTGCAGCGACTCGACTCCGAGCACGCAGACCATCGCGAACGCCGCCGCCCCGATCAGCACCGGTAGCGGCGCCCGTGACCCGAAGAGCAGGAAGACGACGACGATCCCGGGGAGGATCGCGTGCGAGACCGCGTCGGAGAGCAACGCAACCCGGCGCAGGACAAGAAACGGCCCCAGCAACCCCGTGGCCGTCGCGACCAGCAGCGCCGTGATCAGGATGGTCAGCTCGCCGCTGATGGCTCCACCTCCTCCTCGCTCGCGAGCGCGATGAGACGATCGGTGAGCTCGGGCCCGAGGCTCGTGCGCAGGTCGCTCGGGTCCGGCTCGCGCGCGTCCGGCAGCGAGAGCCGCCAGCCATGCTCGAGCCATGCCGTCCAGAGCTCGCGCCGCTCGATCAGCGCGTGCGCGGCGGCGGCCCCCGCCTCGCTCAGATGCAGGCGACCCCCCTCACGGGCGAGCAGGCCGTCGGACTCGAGCTCGCGCAGCGCCAGTCGCGAGGACCGGGCCGGCCAGCCTCCGGCCAGCCGCAGCTCCTCCTCGGTCGGCGGCGGTCCGGTGTGCATCGCCAGCTCGATGTCGAGCAGCGCGCCTTCGGTCCGGCGTCGCCGGCGCTCGACCCGGAGCCGACGCTGCCGCCAGAGCGCGCCACGGCCGGGCGCGAGGAGGATCGACGCGAGGACGACGACGAAGCCGGTGACGACGATCACCGGGCCGGTCGGAACCTCCCACGCGGTTGACGCGAGGGCGCCGATCGCCCCCACCCCGGCGCCGATCGTGGCCGCCAGCGCGAGGACTGCCGAGAGGCGCGAGGTGAACTGGCGGGCGGCGACCGACGGGACGATCAGCAGGGCGACCATCAGGATCGCCCCTACGGTGCGGATCCCGACGATGATCGCGACGACCAGGAGCACGATCGTCCCGAACTCGATCAGCCGGACGGGAAGGCCGACCGAGCCGGCGAACGACGGATCGAACATCGTCACCTTCAGCGGTCGGAAGGCGAGGACGACCACGATCGTGGAGGCCAGCGCAAGCGCCAGCATCGTCGTAAGGTCGCTTTCGAGCAGGCCCGCAGCCTGACCGAACAGGTAGCTCTCGAGGCCCGCCTGGCTGGCGTCGTCCCCGCTGGCGATGAACGTGAGCAGGACCACCCCGAGCGAGAAGAAACCCGCCAGGACGACGCCGATCGCGGCATCGGCAGGAAGCCTTCCGGCACGCTCTATCGCGACCATCAGCAGGGCGCCGAGGCCGGCGAGAGCCGCGGCGCCGATCAGCAGCATCGAGGTGTCCTTGGTCCCGGTGAGGATGAACGCGAACGCGACTCCGGGGAGGGTCGCGTGCGACAGCGCGTCGCCGACCAGGCTCCGGCCCCGGAGCACGGCGAAGGTTCCCAGCATGCCCGCCGTCGCCCCGAGGATCAACGCCCCGACCAGGACGACCGAGTTCGTGTAGGTGAAGGGAAGGAGATCGATCAGCCAGCCCACGCCTCGGCCTCCCTCTCCCCCTCGTCGCCGCCGAGCAGAACCGCGCCGTAGGCACGGCGGACGTTCTCCTCGCTCAGCGCGTCCGTGACCGGGCCGCAGGCGACCGTGCGCACGTTCAGCAGCAGCGCCCAGTCGAAGCGCCGCCTGACCGTCTCGATGTCGTGATGGACGACGACGATCGAGTCACCCTGGTCGCGGAGCTGGGAGAGGAGGTCGAGGATCGACGCCTCGGTCCGCATGTCGACGCCCGCGAACGGCTCGTCGAGGAGCATCAGCGCGGCCCGCTGAGCGAGCGCCCGCGCGATGAAGACCCGCTGTCGCTGCCCACCGGAGAGCTGACCCACCTGACGGTCCGCATACGGGGCCATCCCCACCCGCTCCAGCGACTCCTCGACCAGGCCCCGCTCCGAAGCGGGAACCCGGCGCAGCCAACCGACCTCGCGGTAGCGCCCCATCTCGACGACCTCGCGGACGCTGATCGGGAAGTCCCAGTCGATCGCCTCGCGTTGCGGCACGTAGGCGATCCGATCCAAAGCCCGGGAGACGGGGTCGCCGAAGGCCAGCGAGGATCCCGCGTCGGTGGGAACCAGCCCGAGTGCCGCCTTGATCAGGGTCGACTTGCCCGCCCCGTTGGGCCCGACGATCGCCGACAACGCCCCGGCGGGAAAGCGGGAGTCGAGATCCCAGACGGCCGGGCGTCGCCCGTAGGAGACGGTCAGACGTCGGGTCTCGAGCGCGGCGACGTCGTTCCGCGAGACGTTCATCGCAGTCCCTCCACGAGCTGCTCGAGGTTGTGCTCGACCATGCCCACGTAGGTCCCCTCGGCCGTCCCCAGCTCGCCCGCCGCGTCGGAGAAGAGCTCCCCGCCGACGGAGACGTCGGCCCCCCGCTCGCGCGCGGCGGCCACGACCGCGTCGATCGTCTGCGGCGGCACGCTCGACTCGACGAAGACCGACTTGATGCCGCGGTCGGCGATCAGCTCGGCGGAGCGCTCGATGTCCGCGGTCGTCGCCTCCGACTGGGTGGAGATGCCCTGGATCCCCGTCACCTCGAGGTCGTAGGCGGCCCCGAGGTAGCGGAAGGCGTCGTGGGAGGTGATCAGCACCCGCCGCTGCTCGGGGATCGAAGCGACCCCCTCCCGAACCTCGCGGTCGAGCGCGCGCAGCCGCCGCAGGTAGGCGGCGGCGTTCTCCTCGTAGGTGCCGGCGCCCTCGGGATCCACCTCGATCAGGGCGTCGCGGATCGTCTCCGCCGCCCGCGACCAGAGTCCGACGTCGAACCAGACGTGAGGGTCGTACTCGCCAGGCGATCCGGGTGCGGACGGGATCAGCTCCCGCTCGGGGATGTCACGGGTCACGGCGACGGTCGGCTTCTGCTCGGAGACCTCCTCGAGCACCTCCTCCATCTTGCCCTCGAGATGGAGGCCGCCGTAGAAGACGACCTCGGCATCGGCGAGCTTGGTGACGTCGCCGGCGCTCGCCCGGTACAGGTGGGGGTCGACGCCCGGGCCCATCAGCGGCTGCACGGTGACCCGCTCCCCGCCGATCTCGGCGACGGTGTCGGTGATGAAGTTGGTCGTCGTCGCGACGCGCAGCTCGCCGTGGCCGACCGCCTCGTCGGGGTTCGGCGGCGAGCTCGATCCGCGTGCGGCGAAGAGGAGGATCGCGACGAGGAAGACCGCCATCGCCAGGCCGATCGCCACCGGCCCGCCGAATCCGCGTCGATCGCTGCCCGGCATCCGACTCAGCGCTCCTTCCGATCCTCGACCCGCATCGCCGCGACCAGATCACGCCCGAGGGGGTGGAGAACGCCGTCGACCTCGACCATGAACGGTCCGCCGTAGGGCTCGTGGGAGCTGACCTGCAGCCGCTTGCCGGGATCGATGCCACGCTCGGCCAGGTAACGAAGCATCCCGGGGTCGGAATCGGAGACGCGGACGAACAACCCTCCCTCGCCCGGCGAGAGTGAGCCAAGCGGGACGCTGTCGTCGCTGGCGATCCCGAGATCCCGATCGGGAATCGGATCGCCGTGCGGATCGTGCGAGGGGCTTCCGAGAACCTCGTCGATCCGGGCTTCGAGATCCTCGCTGATGTAGTGCTCGAGGACCTCCGCCTCGTCGTGGACGCGATCCCAGGGCATGCCGACGATCTCCGCCAGGAAGAGCTCGAGCAGTCGGTGATGGCGGATCACCTCGAGCGCGAGCAGTCGACCGCGATCGGTCAGCTCGACTCCCTGATAGGGCTCGTAGCTGGCCAGTCCGTCGGAGGACATCCGCTTGAGCATCGCCGTGACCGTCCCGGGCGAGACCCCGAGCCGATCGGCGAGAGCGCTCGTGCCGATCGGGCCGTCGACGCGACCGCTCATCGAGTAGATCGCCTTCGCGTAGTCCTCGACCGCCTCCGACCCCTGCCCGCGGGAGCGCCGGTGCGATCCTGTCGGCTCCAACTTCTCGTTTTCAGCCAGCATCGCGCAGAAGTTTGACAGATCAAAATCCCACTCGCAACCGCCCGTGTCCGCTCAGATGGTTGATTCCAGCCGTCGAGCCGGGGGGCGCCGACTCCTAAGATGTCTCGGGCATGTCCGCCACCCTGCCCGAGCTCGATGCCCAGTACCGGACCATCCGCGAGGAATGCGGGCTGCTGCGCCGCGACGATCTCACCGTGATCGCCGTCCGCGGGGCCGAGTCCGCCGAGTTCCTCCAGGGTCAACTCACCAACGACGTCGAGGCCCTCGAGGACGGCGAGGGCTGCTACGCGGTGCTGCTCGACCGCAAGGGGAAGGTGCAGGCGGACGCTCGGGTCCTGCGGATCTCCGACGACGAGTACCTGCTGCTCGCCGAAGCGGCGTTCGCTCCGGTCCTGTCCCGGCACCTGGGGACCTACAACGTCGGTCGCGACGCGGCCGTCGGCACCGAGGACGACGTCGTCGTCGTGACCGTCGCCGGACCCGCGGCCGCGCAGGTGGTGGGATCGCCGCTCGGCCCGCTCGAGAGCCACCGGGTGCTCGAGCTCGGGAGGGCGGACGTCCGTGCGGTGTCGACCTGGATCGGCGCTGATCTGCTCGTCGCCCCCGGCGATCTCGAGCAGCTTCTCGGCAAGCTGCGCGCCGGCGGCGCTGAGGACGTCGCGAGCGAGGCGCTCGAGATCGCACGGGTCGAGGCCGGGATCCCGCGCGTCGGCCGGGAGATCGACGGATCGACGATCCCCCAGGAGGCCGGCATCAACGATCGGGCCGTGAGCTTCACCAAGGGCTGCTACATCGGCCAGGAGACCGTCGCCCGGCTCCATTACAAGGGCAAGCCGAACCGTCACCTGCGGCGTCTCGTGCTGTCTGAGCCCGCGGACGCCGGGGAGCCGATCGTCGTCGGCGACAAGCAGGTAGGCACGATCGGAACCTCCGTCCTCTCCCCCGCGCGCGGGCCGCTGGCCCTCGCGATCGTCCGTCGCGAAGCCGAACCAGGCGCCACGGTCACGGTCGGCGAGGGCGCGAGCGCGAGCGTGGAAGCGATCGAGATCGACTGATCTGCGTCGGTTCGGCCCCCTGCCCGCCGCCGGTTCGGATAGATTCACTGACGGATGCTTGGGAGATCCGCCACAGCGCTGCTCGTGGCCGCGGGGGCACTCTTCGCGGGCTGCGGATCCGACGAGGACTTCGCCAACGAGCCTCGGCCGGCCGCAACCGCGCAGCTCAGCGCCCGGATAGACGATCGCGGAGTCGAGATGGCGCCGGCACGAGTCGGTGCCGGGATGGCGATCGTGACGGTCTCCAACCAGTCCGACGAGAGCGCCGCCCTCCGCTTCATCGGCCCGACCAGGCGAGCCACGGCGGAGATCCCCGCGGGTGGCACGGGGAACCTCCAGCTCATGCTCGAGACCGGCGACTACGAGATCGAGCCCTCGGTGGACACGATCGAGCCGACGACCCTGACGGTCGGACTGCCGCGTCCGAGTGCCAAGAACGAGCTCCAGCTCCCTTAGCCCCAGCAGCGGGCTCCCGGCAGCTCCCCGGCACACCACGTGGCCTCCGCGACCACGTGACCTCTGCGGTCATCGCTCAGTCCTTGCGTGATCGATGCACAGATGGAAAATATCCGCTTCGGTAATCTTTGCCTGAATGCAATCTTTTCCGGAACGCACGCAGTCGGCTGAGGAGACGCCCGGCTCAGCCCTCCCACAGCGTCTCTTCAACCTGGTCAAGGTCGTGCTGATGCCGACCGACGAGCGGTTCCAGCTCCTCGTCGACAACGATCTGTCCTTCGGTCAGGCCAAGGCGTTGATCCATCTGACCCGCAACGAGGAGCCGATGTCCGGCGGGGCGCTGGCAGAGTCGATCGGCGCCTCCGCCCCGGCCGCCAGCCGCTCCCTCGACTCGCTCGTGCAGAGAGGTCTCGCCGATCGCAGCGAGAGCGCTGAGGATCGCCGGGTCCGGCTCTTCTCGGCGACCACGGCCGGCTCCGAGCTCGCCGCTGAGCTCGCCGCGCTCCGGCGCGCCCAGGTCGAAGCGTTCGCCGCCGAGCTGCCGCCCGAGCTGGCCGAGCGCCTCGATCTGCTGCTCCTCGACCTCGAGGCCGCGGGAGTCATCGACCCCCCTTGCGGTGAGCACTCGTGACCCAGCGCTTCGGACACCTGATCACCGAGGAGAACGCCAAGTGGTGGACCCTCGCGGCGATGTGCTTCGCCCTGTTCATGGTCATGCTCGACAACACGGTCATGAACGTGGCGCTGCCGTCGATCCAGAGCGATCTCGGCGCCTCGATCTCCGCGCTCGAGTGGATCGTCAACGGCTACACCCTCTCGTTCGCCGTGCTCCTCGCCACGGGCGGCCGGCTCGGGGACATCCTCGGCCGTCGCCGGATGTTCCTCGCCGGGGTCGCGATCTTCGCGATCTCCTCGGCAACCGCCGGGCTCGCTCCCAGCACCTCGGCGCTGGTGATCAGCCGGATCGCCCAGGGCGTCGGCGCGGCGCTGATGATGCCGGCGACGCTCTCCATCATCACCTACGCGTTCCCGCCGGCCGAGCGCGGACGCGCGATCGGGATGTGGGCCGGCGTCTCCGCCCTGGCGCTGGCGATCGGACCGGTGATCGGCGGGCTGCTCACCGAGCACGTCTCCTGGCGGGCGATCTTCTACCTGAACATCCCGGTCGCGGCCGCGGCGATCGTCGCCACCCTGTTCGCGGTTCGCGAGTCGCGCGACGAGACCGTCGACCGGACCATCGACTGGACAGGAACCGCGGTGCTCACCGCCGGTCTGAGCGCGGGCGTCCTCGCGCTGATCGAGGGCAACGCGTGGGGCTGGGACTCGCCCGCGATCATCGGCCTGATCGCCGCCTCGATCGTCCTGCTGGTGGCCTTCGTCCGCGTCGAGGGCTACGTGAAGGCCCCGATCGTCCAGTTCGCCTTCCTCCGCAACCGTGACTTCTCGGGAGCGCTCGTGGTCGCGTTCATCATCTCCTTCGCCATGTTGGGGATGTTCTTCTTCATGGCGCTGTACATCCAGAACATCCTCGGCTACTCGCCGCTGGAAGCCGGGATCAGGTTCCTGCCGACGACCCTCGTGATCATGGCCGTCGCCCCGCTCGCAGGTCGCATGACCGACCGGATCGGTCCGAGACCGCTGATCGTGGCGGGACTAGCGATCGTCGCCGTCTCGCTCTTCATGCAGGCGCAGATCACCGTCGACTCGACCTACGCCACCCTGCTGATCCCGTTCATCCTGATGGGACTCGGCATCGCCTTGACGATGTCGCCGATGTCGACCGCGGCGATGAACGCGGTCGAGGTGACCAAGTCAGGCCTCGCATCGGGCCTGCTGTCGATGTCCCGGATGGTCGGCGGTACGTTCGGGGTCGCCGTCCTCGGGGCGATCTTCCAAGCCCAGAGCAAGGGTGCCCTGGAGTCGAACCTGAGCGGCGCCGGGATCCCTGGTCCGCGGATCGACGAGATCGCCGAGCAGCTCGGCAGCGGTGGTCTCGCGGCGACGATCGACCATCTTCCCAACGACGTCGTCGCCCAGGCGACCGAGGCCTCCCGCTCAGCGTTCATCGACGCGCTCGCGCTCTCGATCGGGATCTCCGCGTCGGTCGCCATGGCGGGCGCAGTGCTCGCCTGGTTCCTGATCGCGGCGAAGAAGAAGGAGGCGGAGGGCGACGACGTGGCCGCCGGAGCGGAGAATCAGCCGATCGACGTCGCCCCGGCCGACCCGACTCTCTGAGCGGGCGCTCACCGGCGGCTCAACTCCCGTTGCCCTCGCTACGATCCCGCAGCGCGGCCCCTTGAACGGGGGGCGCCGCCTAGACCGGGGCCTCACCCTTCGCCCCTCCTGCACCCGAACCGCCAAGGAGAATCGTGGCCGTAGACATCGCTGAAGTCGCCAAGCTCGACGTCGAGCCGGGCACGCTGCCCGAGACGATGGCCGCGTGGGTGATCCGCCCGGAGACGCAGGGCGAGCCCAAGGACGCGTTCCGTACCGAGGAGATCGAGATCCCCGAGCCGGGAGCCTTCGAGGTGATCGTGCGGGTGATGGCCGCGGGGGTCAACTTCAACAACGTCTGGGCTGCCCTTGGGGAGCCCGTGTCCGTCTTCGGCTACGGCGATCACCCCGAGTACGGGCACCACATCGGCGGCTCCGACGCCTCGGGGATCGTCTGGAAGGTCGGCCCCGGGGTCACCAACTGGAAGCCCGGCGACGAGGTCGTCGTCCACTGCAACCAGGCCTCCTACGAGGACGTCGAGGTGCACGGCCTCGACCCGATGGCCGCCCCGAGCCAGCGGATCTGGGGCTATGAGACGACCTGGGGCA
>CAZXKG010000081.1:0-11982 GCA_964641695.1 uncultured Conexibacter sp. | reverse complement strand
GTCGTGGAAGACCAGCACCTGGCCGTCGGTCGCGGCTCCGGCTCCGATCCCGATCACCGTCGTCGCGTCCATCGTCGGCATCAGCGCCTCGGTCACTGCGGCGGGGACCGCCTCGAAGACGACGGCGAAGCAGCCGACCGCCTGCAGGGCGTGGGCGTCCTCGGCGATCTGCGAGGCGCGCTCCTCGGTGCGGCCCTGGGCCTTGTAGCCGCCGAGCGCCGTCGCCGTCTGCGGCGTCAGCCCGACGTGCCCCATCACCGGGATGCCGGCGCGGATGATCGCTCGCGCCCGATCGACCGAGGCGCCGCCGCCCTCGAGCTTGACCGCGTCGCAACCCGCTTCCTTGATGAAGCGCTGAGCGTTGGTGATCGCCTGCTCGTTGGAGTTCTCGTAGGAGCCGAAAGGCAAGTCGCCGACCAGGAAGGCGGTCTTCAGGCCGCGGCGCACGGCGGCGGCCAGCATCAGCATCTCGTCCATCCCCGCGGGGACGGTGGAGTCGAAGCCGAGCACGGTCATCGCCCCGGAGTCGCCGACGAGGACGATGTCGACGTCCGCGGCCTCGGCAACCTGGGCCGAGGGGAAGTCGTAGGCGGTGATCATCGCGATCGGCTCCCGGTGGGCCTTCATCTCGGCCAACCGTGGGAGGGTGACCTTGGGCCGCTCGTCGGGGGGCGTGTTGGGTACTTGCGGTGGGGTGCTCATGGGTTTCTCCTCTCAGTCGGGCGAGGACGTCAGCAGGATCTCGGGCTGATCGTCCACGGCGACCGGTTCGTTGTCGTCGTCCACGTGGACGACGACCGGTGCGTACTCCTCCAGATCCCCCTCGTCGTAGTCGGCGAAGGTCGCGACGATGATCTTGTCACCGAGCTCCGCCAGCAGGGCGGCGGCGCCGTTGATCTGCATCGTCCGCGATCCCGGCTCGCCCTCGATCGCGTAGGTCGTGAAGCGAGCGCCGTTGGTGATGTCCCAGACGTGAACCACCTCGTTCGGAAGTATGTCGGCTGCCTTCATCAGCTCGGCATCCACCGTGAGGCTGCCGATGTAGTCGACGTCACAACCGGTGACCGTCGCGCGGTGGATCTTCGATTTGAGCATCTGGCGCCTCATCGGGCCGCCGTCCTTTCTCTGTATCCGGGGCCTGGGTCGGCCGCCTCGGCGATCACGTTGTCGATCAGGCGAGCGCCGCCGAGCTGTGTCGCGCCGGCGATCAGCACCGGCCGCCCGTCGAAGGTCTCGATCTCTCCCAGTGTCTCGGCGTCGAGCGCGCGCAGGTACTCGGGGTCGATCCCAGCCTCGGCGAGCGCCCGCCTGCCCGCGGCGATCGCGTCGGCGACGGGCTCGTCCGCGCGCGCAGCCTCGAGAACGCTCAACAGCCCCCGCCGCAGCGCCGGGGCGCGCTCGCGATCGGCGGGCGAGAGGTAGGCGTTCCGCGACGACATCGCCAGCCCGTCCGGCTCGCGTACGGTCGGCTCGACCGAGATCCTCGTCTGGAAGTCGAGATCCCGCGCCATTCGCCTGACCACGATCGCCTGCTGGGCGTCCTTCTGGCCGAAGTAGGCGACGTCGGGCTCGACCACGTTGAGCAGCTTCGCGACCACCGTGGTCACGCCGCGGAAGTGGCCCGGCCCCCGAGACGTGGGCGCGCCGCAGAGGATCTCGGTGATCTCGCCGACCTCGACGTGGGTTGCGAACCCGGCCGGGAAGAGATCCTCCTCCGGGGGCGCGTAGACGAAGTCGACCCCGGCTCTCTCCGCCTTGGCGAGGTCCCCGTCGAGGTCGCGGGGGTAGTGCTCCAGATCCTCTTCCGGCCCGAACTGGGTCGGGTTGACGAAGAGGCTCAACACGACGACGTGGCAGTCGCGGCGGGCCGCCGCGAGCAGCGAGACGTGCCCGGCGTGGAGGTAGCCCATCGTCGGCACCAGGCCGACCTTCCCCTCTCCGCGCACCTCCCGCAGGGCCGCGCGCAGCTCTCCCTTGTCATCGAAGGCCCTCATCGTGGCTCGCTCGCGTTCTCGGTGGGCTCGCCGGCCAGCGCCCGGGTCCGTGCGGCGAGCGCCTCGTAGAGCTCGATCAGCTCGGGGGCCGCCTTGGCGATCGCGTCGCGATGACGTTCGACGGTCTCGCGATCCCCGCGCGCGATCGGCCCGGTCAGGGCGTCGGCTCCGGAGTCGGCCCAGTTGGCGGCCGTGCGCAGCACGAGTGGGGCCAGCAGCTCGCGAGCGTCGGCGATCCCGGCCCGCTCGAGGAGCTCGGCGGCGCTCTCCTCGAGCGCGATCAGGAAGTTGGAGGCGATCGAAGCCGCGGCGTGGTAGGCGGCCCGCTTGTCCTCGGGCACCTCGAACGGCACCATCCCGGCGGCGTCGGCGATCGCCGCGGCGAGCCCCAGCGCCGCCGGCGTCGAGCCTGCGACCGCGGCGGGCGCCGACGTGAGCACGCTCGTCGGCGTCGGGATCGTCTGCAGGGGGTGGACGGAGAAGGTGGCAAGGCCGGCCGAGCGCGCCTCGGCCAGAACCTCCAGCGTGCTCGCTCCACTCGTGTGGCCGACGAGCTGAAGCGACGGCGCGGTCGTCTCGCGACGCTCCAGCAACGTCGCGCAGGCGGAGCCGATCTCCGCGTCGGGAACGCAGAGGAGTGCGGCCCGTGCGCCTTCGAGCGCGCTCCCAGGGTCGCCGCGGCCGACCATCCGGACCGGGTGGCCACCGCCCTCCAAGGCCGCGTGGAGCGAGCTGCCGACTCGACCGGCGCCGATCAGCGCGATCGCTGGAAGTGGGGGGGTGTGGGGATGAGGAGGGCGCATCCGTTCCAGTTCTCCATCGAGATACCAGACGGCAGACGGGTCGTTCGGCGTTGACGGGATGTGGTCCACGCCTTCAGGGGTCGCGGCCACGGTCGCCGGGGATGTTACCGGGGCAGGTGCGCGGCCCCGGGGCGCGGCCCCGCGCGTTCGGGAGTCGGGGTGGAGGTCGTGCCGAGGACGGCCTCGCGGGAAGTCGGCGTCACAGAATCCGGTGTCGCGCATCTAGATGGTGGGTGTACTCGAACGGACACTGGAAGAGAGAGGGTACGAGGCGGCCGCGCCTGCTGTCGGCGGTCGCCTTCCTCGCGTCGTGTTTCCTCCTGGTCTCGTTCGCGGGCTCTGCTCGCGCCGACGATCCGGTCGTCGAGGACGTCCCGACCGAGCTCCCGTCGACGCTGGAGGAGGGCGCGCTCGAGGATTCCTCGTGCCCGGACTTCAAGGGCTGCTTCTGGGAGTTCATCACCTACGGAGGGTCGAGAATCGAGGTTGGCACCTCATACGCGGGCAGCTGGTACTCGCTCGCGCAGTTCGATCGCTCTGCGAAGAACCGTTTCGGTAACCGACGTATCCGGATCGGCGACTTCGACGGGTCGGGGGAGATCGAGATCGTCGGCTGTATCGACGCTGGCGCCAACAACAGCAACCTCCCACTGAGGGCCGACTCGTTCCGGGTCGGCGCTCTAGGGGTCACCTGCTGAGAACCGGGGGATCGGCAGTTGGTGCGTGCCCCCGGGGTTGTGAGCGATCACGGCTCCGGGGTCACGGACCTCCCCTCGATCCGGCTCCTGGACGGTCGACTCCGGACGATGTGCCCTCGGGACCCTCGTCCCGGGGCGCGGGAGCTCGGATTCGATCATCCGCCGGTCAGGTCGCGGCCGAACTCTGCGTCACACTGGACCGCCGCCGGCCATCTTCTACGTGATGAGCAACGAACCGATCGCAACGGCGCTCAGGGACTCGAAGCGGGACGTATCCCGCTTCGGTGACTTCTTCGAGCTCGTCTCGGAGCGGCTGCTCGTGTTCGTCACGCGACGGATCTACGAAGCGGAGACGGCGTTCGACGTGACCGCCGAGTCGCTGGCGCGCGCCTTCGTCAAGCGACGCACCTTCCGCGGTGAGACCGATGCCCAGGCGATCGCCTGGGTGCAGGCGATCGCGATGAACGAGATCGCGGCGGTCTTCCGCCGTCGCAAGGTCGAGATGCGGGCGATCGAGCGCCTCGGGATCGAGGTTCCCTCGCTGGGGGACAAGGACATCGCGCGGATCGAGGAGCTGGCCGGCACCGCGGAGCTGCGGGCGGCGGTTCGCGACGAGATGCGACGCCTCTCCGGCGAGCAGCGCGAGGCGATCCAGCTACGGGTGATCGAGGAGCTTCCCTACGAGGAGGTCGCGGCGAAGCTGGGGATCTCACAGGAGGCCGCCCGAGCGCGGGTGGCAAGGGGGTTGAGGGGGATGGCGCAGATCCTGAGGACGGGAAAGCAGAGGGCGCTCAAAGAGGCGACCTCGGCATCGACGGGCGACGCGAGCGCCGAAGGAGTGACGGGGATATGAACGTGAAGGTCGGGAATCCGGGGAACGAGGGCCAGATCGAGGCGCTGGTCGAGCTGCGCGAGGCCTTCGATCGCAGGCTCGGCGACGGCGGGGAGCGGCGCCGACGGCGACGGCGGATCGCCCTGCTCGCGGCCACGGTGCTGGCCGTGCCCGCGGCGGTCGCCGGCGCGGTCCAGCTGACGGGCGGGGTGAGCGACGAGCCGGTGGTGATCGCACCGGGGGAGCGCGTTCTCGTCGGCTTCCAGAACCCGGCGACGGGCGAGCCGATCGTCTGCCCCGGCGGTGCGGTCTTGAGCAAGTGGGTCGGAGATGGGGCCGACGACGACCCGCCGCGGTGCTCGGACGGCTCGACGCCGGATGAGTACACGCGACTCATCGACCAGCATCGAAGGGACTGGGAGAGGTTCTTCGAGGAGGCGCCCGCTCTGACCCCGCTCGCGGACGGCCCCGGGTTCATGACGTTCGAGATCGAGCGGTCCGAGGACTCCACGCCCTGACCCCGGTGCGCTTCGATCCGCACCTGGCCCGGCGAGGCGGCGGTTCACCCGCGCCTGGCCTCGATCCACCTCCGGCTCTACGATCGGGGCGTGCCGATCTACGAGTTCGAGTGCGATGAGTGCGGCGAGCGCTTCGAGGGCCTGGTTGCCGCCGGAACCGAGCTGGCTCCCTGCCGGGCGTGCGGAGCCCCCGGGGCGCGGCGGGTGTTCTCGTCGTTCGCCTACGGCCGGCAGCCGACCGCGAACCAGAGGCGCCGGATGGAGGACAAGCGCGGCACCGATCGCGACGGCGCGCGGCAACGGTTCAAGCAGAGCCTGGCTCGCGCGCGTGGGGGCGGCGACAAGACGTGAGCGCCGTGGAGGATGCGACGCTGCGGCGGCAGAGTCTCGTCGCGGTCTACGAGGATGGCTTGCGATGCACCCGGTGCGACCTGGCGGAGACGCGAACCAAGGTGGTGTTCGGCGCCGGCGACGCGGATGCCGACCTGATGTTCGTCGGGGAGGCGCCGGGAGCGGAGGAGGATCGCCGCGGCATCCCCTTCGTCGGCCGTGCGGGCAGCCTGCTCAACGAGCTGCTTGGTGGGATCGGGCTCAGTCGAGCCGATGTCTTCATCGCCAACACCTTGATGTGCCGACCGCCCGGCAACCGCGATCCTCAGCCCGAGGAGCTGGAGTCGTGCCGCCCCTACCTGCTGGAGAAGGTACGCCTGATCGAGCCCAGGATCATCGTCACGCTGGGCAACTTCGCGACGAAGCTGATCACCAAGGACCAGACCGGGATCACCCGGGTGCGCGGCAGACCGCAGATCCACACGATCGGCACCCGAACCGTCAGGGTCTTCCCGATCCTGCACCCGGCGGCGGCGCTTCGCACGCCGTCGCTGCGGGAGACGATGAACGAGGACTTCAAGATCCTGAGCGCCCTGCTCGCCGAGCCGCTGCCTCCCCAGCCCGAGCAGGAGTCGAAGCCGGGCGTCGCCGCGCCCGAGCCGCATCGCGCTCCGGGCGACGATCAGCTCGACATCTTCGGCGCTTGAGCCCACCACCCCCATCCTCGCCTGACGGTCCCCGGCGGTTGGCGCGCGAGACCGTCGACGCATCCGACTCCGAGGCCCTCGCGGCGGAGCTCGCCGACCTGCTTCGCCCCGGCGACATCGTCCTGCTCCACGGCGACCTCGGTGCCGGCAAGACCACCTTCGTCCGCGGTGCCGCCGGCGCGCTCGGGTCGACCGACCCGGTCACGTCGCCGACGTTCACGATCGGCCGGCGCTACGGAGCGCGAGTCCCCGTCTCGCACATCGACCTGTACCGGTTGGGCGGCGACGGCGAGCCGGCGCTCGCCGAGGAGGTCCCGGGGTTGCTCGACGACTACCTCGGCCCCGAGGCGATCTGCTTCGTCGAATGGCCCGAGCTGCTCGCGGCCGGTGATCTGCCGACGGGCCGGCGGATCTTCGAGGTCGAGATCGAGATCGCCGGCAAGCCGTGGGAGGGCCGTCGCAGGATCTCCGTGGAAGGCCCTCGGCAAGCGTGATCCTCGGCATCGACACGGCAACCGCCGACACCGCGGTCGCGGTCTGCGACGGCGACGTCTGCGTGGTCGAGAGCCTGATCGGTCCCCGTCCGGACGGTCGCCCGGCTCACGGCACCGAGCTGCTGCCGGCCATCGATCGCGCGGTGCAGGAGGCGGGGGGGTGGTCGCAGATCCGCTTGATCGCGGTTGGCGTCGGACCGGGCTCGTTCACCGGCGCGCGGATCGGGGTCAGCACCGCGCGGGCGCTCGCGCAGGCCCGCGAGCTGCCGCTGACGGGGGTCTCCACCCCGGCGGCGGTCTGCGCCGGGATCTCCACTCGGCATCGTGGCCTCGGCGAGCGGACGGCGATCGGTGTGGTGGACGCCCGCCGCGGCGAGCTCTTCGCCGTCGCCGATGCCGGCGACGGCCCCGGCCCGCCGGCGTTGTCGGCGCCGGGCGGGCTGCCGGAGGCGCTCGATCTGACGATCTCGGCCGAGCGGCCGAAGCCGCTTGCGGGCGGGGATGGCGCAGTACGCTTCCGTGAGCAGATAGAGGCAACCGGGATCGAAGTGCTCGCCGACGACGATCCCGCCCAGCGCGTGTCGGCCCGGCTGATCTGCGCGCTCGGCTCGGATTCCGGAGGGGGGCGGCCCGAGGGCGTCACCCCCGACTACCTGAGGCGACCCGACGCGGAGCGATGGATTGACGGAAGAAGCGGCAACTGAGGCGTTGATCTCCGGACCGGCCGACGTCGGCTCAGCGGGCCTTGCCGTGCGGCGCCTCACCTACGGGGATCTCCCCGGGGTGCTCTCGATCGAGCGCCGGTCGTTCCCGGCGCCCTGGTCGCTGGCGATGTTCGTGCTCGAGATCTCCAAGCCGAGCGGCGTCTGCCTGGCGGCCTACGACGAGGACGGGATCGCCGGCTACCTGATCTGCTCCCGCTACGCCGATGTCTGGCATCTGATGAACGTCGCCGTCGACCCCGATCGGCGCCGGGGAGGCATCGGCTGGGGTCTGCTCGAGCGGATGCTCGAGCAGGCCGGCGGGGAGGAGCGCTACACGCTCGAGGTGCGCGTCTCCAACCACGGGGCGATCGCGATGTACGAGCGCTTCGGCTTCAAGCGCGCCGGCAGGCGTCGTCGCTACTACAGCGACAACGGCGAGGACGCGATGATCATGTGGCTCGGCGAGCCGCTGATCTGATCAGACCCCGCGTGAGCACGATCCGCGTAGAGCCCGACCGTCGCACGATCCTCGCGATCGAGACCTCCTGCGACGACACCTGCGCGGCGGTCGTTCGAGGCGACTCGTCCCTGAGCAACGTCGTCTCCTCCCAGGCCGAGCTCCACGCGGGGTTCGGCGGGGTGGTCCCCGAGGTCGCCTCGCGCCGTCACCTCGAGCTGATCAACCCGGTCGTCGACGCCGCTCTCGAGGAGGCCGGAACGTCACTGGGCGGGGTCGACGCGATCGCGGTCACCACCAGGCCCGGGCTGATCGGCGCGCTCCTGATCGGCGTCAGCTCCGCCAAGTCGCTGGCCGCCGCCACCCGCAAGCCGTTGATCGCCGTCGATCACCTCCAGGGTCACGTCGCCGCCGCGTTCCTGGAGCCGGATCCGCTCGAGCCGCCGTTTCTCGCGCTGATCGCCAGCGGCGGGCACACGCTGCTGGCCGCGGTGGCCGACTACGCCCGCCACGAGGTCCTCGGTCGCACCCTCGACGACGCCGCCGGCGAGGCCCTGGACAAGGCGGCGCGGCTGCTCGGTCTCGGCTACCCCGGTGGTCCCGCGATCCAGCGCGAGGCCCGGGGTGGCGATCCGGAGGCCTTCGGGCTGCCGGTCGCGATGAGCCGCGACGGCACGCTCGACTTCAGCTTCAGCGGCCTCAAGACCGCCCTCGTCTACACGGTCAGAGACATCGGCGAGGCGGAGGCCGAGCGGCGCCGGGCCGACCTGGCGGCGAGCTTCCAGGCCGCCGTCGTCGGACAGCTCGTCGCGAAGCTCGACCGGGCGCTTCGACGGGAAGGGTGGAACGCCGTCTCCCTCGGCGGAGGCGTCGCCGCCAACGCGCTCCTGCGAGAGCGCGCGCAGGAGCTCTGCGATCGCCGTGGCGTCCGCCTGAAGCTGCTTCCGCCCGAGCTCTGCACCGACAACGCGGCGATGATCGCCGCGGCCGCGCGCCATCAGCCTGAGCTTCCTTACCCCACCTACCTGGACCTGGACGCAACGCCCCGATGAGGACGGTGACGCTGTACGGGCGCCCGGGCTGTCACCTCTGCGAGGAGGCGCGCGATCTGATCGTGGAACTCGGCCGCGAAGGGCTCCCCTTCCGCTTCCTGGAGGTCGACATCGAGGGGGATGAGGAGCTCCACCGGCGGCTGCTCGAGTCGATCCCCGTGATCGAGATCGACGGGGAGCGCGTAGCCGAGCTCCTCGTCGATGCCGACGCCCTGCGGGCTCGGCTCGATACCTTGTCGTCGTGAGCGTTCGGCGCAGCACACTCAGCACGGACGAGGCCGTCGCCGACGCCACCGGGTCCGCGGAGGCGAACGGCGTCCGCACGGAGCGTCTCTCGCTCGGCGTCGCCGCCCGGCTGGCGCGCTATCTGCAGGTGCTGATCCAGGCGCGCAAGATGGGTCGCGAGACGATCTCCTCGCAGGAGCTCGCCTCCTGGACGCACGTCAACTCGACCCAGATCCGCCGCGATCTCTCCGGCTTCGGCAAGTTCGGCAAGCGCGGCGTCGGCTACAACGTCGAGTCGCTGGTCGGCGAGATCCGCAAGATCCTGCAGACCTCGGGCCAGCACAACATCGCCCTCTTCGGCGCCGGGCACCTGGGACAGGCGATCGCTTCCTCCGACATCTTCGCCGACCACGGGTTCACGATCGTCTCGATCTTCGACGTCTCCCCGAAGATGGTCGGCAAGAAGGTCGGCGACGTGCCGATCCGGGCGCTCGACGAGCTCGAGCGCGTGGTCAGCGACGAGGAGGTCGTCGTCGGCGTCCTCGCCGTTCCGGCCGAGGCCGCCCAGGCGGTCGCCGACCGGCTGGTGGAGGTCGGCGTCCGCGTCATCTTCAACTACTCCGAGCAGCTTCTCGACGTACCGCCCGAGGTGACCGTCCACACCTCGAGCCCGGCGGTCGACCTCCTCTACGCGTTGTACTTCTACCTGGCCTGAGATGGGTGGCGAGTTGGCTCGCGACCGGAGCCTCGACCTCGATCTGGCGCGGGCGCGCTTCGAGGAGTCGACCGACTTCACGATGGCCGTGGAGGAGGAGTTCGCGATCCTCGACCCTGACCGCCTGGAGCTCGCGCACGGCTTCGCGGCGTTGCTCGCCGACGCCCAGGAGGATCCGGTCCTCGCCGACTCGGTCCGCGGGGAGCTGATCGACACCGAGGTCGAGATCCGCTCCGGGCGCTCGGAGTCCTTCGCGGAGATGTGCGCGCGTCAGCGCGAGCGCCGCCGCCTGCTGTTCGCCCTCGCCGACCGGCACGGGTACGGGCTTGGAGCCACCGGCACCCACCCCTGGGCGAGCTACCTCGACCAGGAGATCATCGACACCGTCCATTACCGGCGGCTGCGGGAGGAGCTCGGCTACGTCGCCCAGCGCAACAACACGTGGAGCCTGCACGTGCACGTCGGCGTGCGCGGCCCCGACCGCGCGATCGCGGTCTGCGACCGGCTTCGCGAGGTGCTGCCGCTGGTCCTGGCGATCTCCGCCAACTCCCCCTTCCTCGATCGTCGCGACACCAGGCTGCACTCGGTTCGCACGCAGATCTTCACCCGCAGCTTCCCGCGCTGCGGGATCCACGACCCGTTCGGGAGCTGGCGCGGCTACGCGGACTTCGTCGAGACCCTCCAGCGCACCGACTCGATCGTCGAGTCGACGCAGCTGTGGTGGAGCGTCCGGCCCCACCACAGCTTCGGCACGGTCGAGGTGAGGATCTGCGACGCCCAGAGCGACGGGGAGGCCTCGCTCGGGCTGGCCGGGCTGCTGATCTCGTGCGTCGCTCAGGCGGCGCTCGACCACGACGAGGGGCTGACCTCGCCCTCTCGCCGGCCCCGGGAGATCGAGGAGAACCTCTGGCGCGCGATCCGTCACGGGCTCGACGGGCGGATGATCGACTGGGCCGCGGGGGAGGAGATCGCGACGCTCGCGGCGGTCGAGCAGCTGCTCGCCTGGACCGAGCCCGCCAGGCGGGAGCTGGCGATCCCGGAGTTCGACGCGCTCGCGCCCAACGGCGCACAGCGTGCCCGCGCGGCGCTGGCCGGCGGCGCCTCGATCGAGGAGATCTACGCCCGGGACGTCGCCTTGACCCGAGCCAGCTACGTCGCCGGAGAGCAGCTCGCCGACGCGGTCGAGCGCTGATCCGGCTTCCCCGGGTCCCGGGCCGCTACGCTCGGTCGATGAGCGATCAAGCCGCAGGTTCACCGCCGCCACCGCCGGGCCAGCCGGGAGCAGAGCCGCAACTCAGCCCTGAGCAGCAGGAGGCGCTGCGCCAGATGGAGGAGGAGATGCGTCAGGTCCGCGTCCAGGATCTGATCACGCAGAGCACGGTCAGCATCCTCAACCTCGCCTACCGCCGGATCGCGAAGGCCGACGAGCGCGACCTCGAGCAGGCGCGCGCCGGCATCGACGCGGTCGGTGCTCTCGCCGGGCAGCTCGAGCCGGAGGCGCAGCGCGAGATCCTCAACGCGCTCTCGCAGGTGCGGATGGAGTACGCCAAGCACGCCGCCGACGCCGGCGAGGAGGCTGGATCCCGCCCGGCGGCAGGGGGCGCTCCCGGTCCGGGGTCGGCGCCCGCCGGCGGCGGGGAGGCACCTCCCTCGCGGCAGAGCCCACCTCCTGGGCTCTGGGTTCCCGGCTCCGACTGAGCTGAGATCGGCTTAGAGCCGATTCGCACTTGCGTGCGATCTGCGGTTAGACTGGCCGCCAATCAGGGGTCTCTTGGAGAGGGGACCCAAGCGACATTCGCGCCTTGGAGGTGTGAAGTTGACGGACTTTCTGGTCGACCACGGGGTCCTCATCGCTCTGGTCTGCGCGGCGGCAGGTGTGCTGTACGGCGCGTGGGTCACGACGCGGCTGCTCGCGCTCTCGCCGGGCAACGAGCGCATGCGGACGATCTCGGCGGCGGTCCAGGAGGGCGCGACCGCCTACCTGAACCGCCAGTACACGATCATCGGCGGCGTCGCGATCGTCCTCGCGATCGTCCTCGTGATCCTCCAGGGCGTCGCCGCCGGGATCGGGTTCGTGATCGGCGGGGCGCTTTCGGGGGCGGCCGGGTTCATCGGGATGAACGTCTCGGTCCGCGCCAACGCGAGGGTGGCGGAGGCGGCTCGCGGGGGGGTCGCACCGGCGCTGGACGCCGCCTTCAAGGGGGGCTCTGTGACCGGTCTGCTCGTCGTCGGGCTGGCGCTGTTCGGCGTCGCCGGGTACTTCGGGATCCTGACGCTCACCGGTGACTCCGACAAGGACGCGATCGACGCCCTCGTCGGGCTCGGCTTCGGCGGCTCGCTGATCTCGGTCTTCGCCCGGCTCGGAGGCGGGATCTTCACCAAGGCGGCCGACGTCGGGGCCGACCTCGTCGGCAAGGTCGAGGCGGGCATCCCCGAGGACGATCCCCGCAACC
>CAZXKG010000080.1:0-12069 GCA_964641695.1 uncultured Conexibacter sp. | reverse complement strand
CGCTTCGGCCTCGACGCGGTCAAGAACGTCGGATTCTCCGCTGTCGAGGCGATTCTCGGCGCGCGCGAGGAGCGCCCGTTCGAGTCGCTCTACGACTTCTGCGAGCGGGTTGACGCCCGCGCGGTCAACAAGCGCGCGATCGAATGCCTGATCAAGTGCGGCGCGCTGGATTCGACCGCGGCGACCCGGCGGGCGATGCTGGACGCGCTTCCGCAGGCGCAGTCCGCCGGCCAGAAGGCCCAGGAGGACGCCCAGCGCGGTCAGGCGTCGATCTTCGCCCTCGACGAGGGAACGGCCGGCTCCGGCCTGGCCTCTCAGCACCCCCCGATCCTCGGCGAGGAGTTCGAGCAGCGAGAGCTGCTGGCGATGGAGAAGGAGACGCTCGGGACGTTCCTCTCCGATCATCCGCTCTCCGAGGTCCGCGACGCGCTGCGCGTGCGCGTCGACTGCACCCTCGCGGAGCTCGACAAGTACAAGGACGGCGACCACGTCACGGTCGGCGGGATCGTCGCCGAAGCGAAGAAGATCCGCACCCGCACCGGCACCAACATGATGTTCGCGACGCTCGACGATCTCGAGGGGCGTGCCGAGATGATCATCTTCGAGAAGACGCTGAACGCGAACGAGGGCATCGACATCGACTCGGTCCTGCTCGTCCGCGGGCGGATCGACAAGAAGGACGCCGACGAGGTCAAGATCGTCGTTCACAGCGCGGAGCCGTTCGAGCCGAGCGAAGCCGAGAAGGTGTCGGCGAAGGAGGAGGTCCGCAAGCTCAGCGAACGCGAGCGCTTCCAGGTCACGCTGGACGCCTCCCGCATCGACCCCGCGGTGATCGGGGAGCTCAAGTCCCTGTTCGGCAACTTCCCGGGCGAAGCCGAGGTGGTGCTGGAGGTGAGCACGCAGGACGGCGTCAAGCGACTCAGGTTCGGCAAGGAGTTCCGCGTCAACCCCTCGAAGGGGCTGCGCGCCGAGCTCGACGAGCTCCTCAGCACCTCGGCCTTGGCCGCCTGAGCGTCCGCCGGCCCGGCGTCATCCCCGCTCATGACCGCTCTCGGGCGTTCAAGCGGTCCTCCTGGGCGGCGGGAAGTCGCGGATCTGAGAGGTCCCCGCCTCGCCGGGCGGTGGGTCGGTCTTACAATCTGCGGATGGCCGGTTTGCAGACAACCGAGGCTCGACCGAAGCCGGGTGAGTGCAGGGGCTGCGGCACCTTCTGCGACAAGCTGATCGAGCCTCGCGACTGCCTGCGGATGCGCTGCTCCTACCTGTGGAGCTACGTCGACGGCCTCAACGGCAAGCGCTACATGGGATGCATCCGTCGGGTCTTCAAGGGGGAGATCGAGATGGGCGCCTTCGAGGCGGCGGAGCGCTTCGGTGGCTTCGGCGGGATCAAGATGACGGGCGATCCGCTTCCCCACTGCCAGTTCCGGGTCGAGCCCGCCTACGAGGGGGCCGGCCCCGAGTTCGAGTGCAGCAACCCGTCGTTCTTCGACTGCACGGATCCCGCCGACTTCGACCTACGCAACCTCTGACGACCTCGCCAGGCGGGCCGGGAGGCTTTCAGCGGGCGGCGAGGCCTTTCTCGCGTAGCTCCCTCGCGCGCCTGACCTCGGCCAGGTTGGCGCCCTTCTTGTCCGGGCCCGGGGTCTCGAGCAGCGCCGGCAGCTTCTCGAAGCGCGGCTCGGAGAGGAACGTCGCGATCCCGCTCGGGCCCATCTCGCCCTCGCCGACGTTGGCGTGCTTGTCGCGGTTGCCGCCGAAGGGGACGGCGCTGTCGTTGACGTGCAGGCAGCGCAGGCGGTCGAGGCCGATCTTCTGGTCGAGCTCGTCGACGACGCGGCTGAGCGCCTCCGGCTCGAGGATCTCGAAGCCTGAGGCGAACAGGTGGCAGGAGTCGATGCAGATCCCGATTCGCCCGCCCGCCCCGGCCGACTCGACCAGCATCGCGAGCTCGTCGAAGTCCCGTCCCAACGGTCCCTGCGTACCGGCGGTGTTCTCGAACAGCACCGGGCAGCTCTCCGACGCGGCGAGCGCCTCCTTGACCAGCTCGCCGGAGCGGACGACGGCCTCCTCCAGCGGGTCCTTCTTGCGGGAGCCCGCGTGGAGGACGACCCCGTCGGCGCCGATCGCGTCGCCGAGGCGCAACGCGTGCGTCAGCGAGGCCAGGGACTTCTCGCTGATCGCCGGATCCGGGCTCGCGGTGTTGATCAAGTAGACGGCGTGGATCACGGTCGATTCGAGCCGCGAATCCGCGAACGCATCGTTGAAGGCGGCGAAGTCGTCGGCACCGAAGTTGGTCGGTCGCCATGCCCTCGGGCTCTGGTGGAAGATCTGGATCGCGTCGCATTCGACGTCGACGCCGCGGGCCACAGCCTTCTCCAGCCCGCCCGCTGTGGAAACATGCGCTCCGATCAGCACCTTGAGAGATTCCCTTCGAGTCAGATTTGCCCCGTCACCCACCGGCGCGCTCCACATCGGTGGAGCGCGGACGGCACTGTACAACTGGCTGCTCGCTCGAGGATCGGGCGGCTCGCTCGTCCTGCGGATCGAGGACACCGATCGCGAGCGCTCGACTCCGGAGAACGTCGAGCAGATCCTCGACGCCCTGCGCTGGCTCGAGCTCGACTGGGACGAGGGTCCGATCAGCCAGTTCGAGCGAGCGGACAGACATCGCGAGCGGCTCGAGGAGCTGCTGAGGGCTGGATCGGCCTACCGGAGCACGGCGACCGCGGCGGACGTGAAGGAGTTCCGTGAGGCGAACCCCGGGCGCGGCTACCGGGGCGAGGCGGCGGCTGACGGCGTCGAAGCCGCCATCCGACTCCGCGTCCCCGACGAGGGCACGACCATCGTGACCGATGCGATCAGGGGCGACATCTCCTTCGAGAACCGCCTTCAGGACGACCCTGTGATCGCCCGAGCGGACGGTTCGGTCCTCTACAACTTCGCGGTTGCCGTCGACGACGCCGACATGGGGATCACCGACGTCGTCCGCGGCGACGACCATCTCTCCAACACGCCGCGGCAGCTGCTCGTGCTCGCCGCGCTGGGCGAGTCCGCGCCGCGCTACGCGCATCTGCCGCTGCTGCACGGGCCGGACGGCAAGAAGCTCTCCAAGCGGCACGGCGCCGCGTCGGTGCAGGAGCTGCGCGACTCCGGCTACCTGCCGGCGGCGGTGCGCAACTACCTCGCCCTGCTCGGATGGGGCGCGGACGACGACGCGACGGTCATCCCCACGCCCGAGCTGATCGAGCGCTTCTCGATCGAGCGGGTCGGCCGCTCGTCGGCGATCTTCGACGAGCAGAAGCTGCGCTGGCTCAACGGCCGCTACATGCGCGAGCAGTCGGCTGAGCAGTACGAACGCAGCCTCGAGTCTCACCTGCGGTCGACCGATCCCGACGGTGCGCGGGCCTTCGCGGAGGGCGGTGCTCCGCTGCGCCACGCCGCCTGCGCGATCGTCGCCGACAAGGCGCAGACCCTGATCGAGGTCTGGCCGCTGATCGGCTTCCTCTTCGGCGAGCCCGAGACGGACGAGAAGTCGTGGCGGAAGGTGATGAAGCCGGAGACGGCGGATCGCCTGCAACGCGCCGTCGAGGTGATCGCGCAGACGGAGCCGTTCGACGCCGAATCGCTCGAGCAGGGACTGCGTGAGCTGATCGACTCCGAGGGGATCAAGGCGAAGGAGCTGTTGCAGCCGATCAGGGTCGCGATCAGCGGCTCGACCGTCTCCCCAGGGATCTTCGAATCGCTCGAGGTGCTGGGCCGTGAGCGCTGTCTCGCCCGTCTCGACCTGGCGCTGGGGAGACTGCGCGAGCCACTTCCGGGGGAAGATTCCGACCCGGGTTAACGGGATCGGCGCTTCCTGCCGATCAGGTCATCGGCGCCGTCCTCCCGAGTTGGGCGGCGAGATCTCAGATGGCTAACGCAAGCGCAAAGACTGGTACCAACCGCGACTCGGCATCGAGCGCCGGCGCGGGTAAGGGTGGGCAACGGCTCGCCGCGGCGTTCGACGTCGTCTCGGCGATCCCGGCGCTGCGCGAGGTGACCGTGCGCCTGGCGAAGGCGACCGACACCGCCGGCACGCCCGTGGCGGAGCTCACCGAGCTGGTCGAGAGCGACGCCGCGGTTGCGATCGCGGTGATGCGCGCCGCCAACAACGGCGGCGGCCCTCGCGGGCGGGTCTCCAACGTTCCCGACGCGATCGGCGAGCTCTCTCCGGTCGGACTGCGCGCGCTGGTCGGGGGCCTCGACACCTACGACCTGCTCGAGTCGCAGGGAGACTGGGCGCGCCTGCCCGAGCGCTTCCGCCGCCATGCGGTCGCGACCAGGCACGCGGCGGAGAACGTCTCCGCCCTCGTCGACGTCGCCGATCGCGACGAGCTGGCCGTCGCCGCGCTGCTCCACGACATCGGACAGCTCGTCCTCCTGCAGCTTCACCCGAGCTACGAGCAGATCCTCGCCGATCGCTCGTCGACGCCCGAGGATCGCGTCCGTACCGAGCAACGTGAGCTCGGCATGGATCACACGATCGTCGGCGGTGTGCTCGCCCGTCGCTGGGGACTGCCGACGACGATCGCCGCCGCGATCGAGCGACACCACTCCGAGCAGGCGACCGGCCTGGCCGCGGCGGTCCGCCTCAGCGATCTGATCGCCCACAAGGCGGCTGGCGAGATGATCTCGACCGAGTCCCTCAAGCAGGCGGCCGACGTCTGCGCCCTCAGCAAGGCGAAGCTTCAGCAGCTCATCTTCGAGTACCCGCGCGCCAGCAGGCCGCGGCCGCGCAAGGACGAGCCGTGTCCGCTCTCGCGCCGTGAGCTCGACGCTCTCCGCGGCCTTGCCGACGGCAAGGTGTACAAGGAGATCGCGGACGAGATGAGCCTCTCCCCGAGCACGATCCGCACCCACCTGCACAACGTCTACCGCAAGATCGGCGCCGCCGATCGCGCGCAGGCGGTGTTGCTGGCCCGCGAGCGCGGTTGGGTCTAGGTCTGAGGCGTTCTGGCGCTGCGCATACCGGCGTCATCGATCGGCTCACGGCCCTTGGGCCGCTTCACCTCCTCTTCCTCGGTCTGCTTGGCCAGAACGCCTCAGACTCGGCGGAAGGCCCTAGTCGATCAGGGAGCTTCTCAGGGCGGTGGCTACTGCGTGGGTTCGGTCCCTGGCTCCCAGGCGGGGGAGGGCTGCCTTCGTGTGGGTTCTCACCGTCTCGGCGCTGAGGCCGAGGCGGCGGGCGGTCTCGTCGGTCGAGTGACCGTCGGCGAAGAGCTGCAGGATCTGACGTTGTCTCGGGGTGATCGCCAAGCCGCCGTCGTCTCCGGCCTTGGGGTCGACGAACCCCGCCTCGGCCACGACGGCCTCGACGGCCTTGCGGATCGTCGCCGCATCGGAGTGCTTGCAGACGTAGGCGTCGGCGCCGGAGTCGAGGGCCTCTTTGACCACATGTCGATCACGGCGTGAGCCGTGCGCGATCAGGCCGATCCCGGGTTGGTGGTGGCGTAGCTCCTTGAGCGTGGAGGACGCGGAGGGGACGCCCCGCGTCGCCGCTCTCATCTCGACGATCGCGAGCTCGAACCTGCCGACGCTGCTCAGCAGCTCGATCGAGCCGCGACCGTCGGGGAGCTCCTCGAAGTCCCAGCCGGATTGAAGCGCCTGTCGTACGCCCAGCCGGACGACGGGCTGGGAGTCGATGATCATGCAACAGCGGTCAGAATCGGCCAAACCGTCTTGAGCTCCTCCCGCGATCGGGCCTCGACACCAGGCGATCGATCGTAGCCCACGGGCGCCGATCCCACCTCCGAGGGCGACGACGGCGCTATCTTCCAGGCCGTGATCTCGGTGACGGCGAAGTCCAGGTACGCGGTGGTCGGTATGGCCGAGCTCGCCCGCGGCACCGGCGATCCGGTTCCGATCGCGACGGTCGCGCAGCGTCGCGACATCCCGGTGCAGTTCCTCGAGCAGCTCTTCTCGACCCTGCGCCGTGCCGGCTTGCTCGTCTCCCAGCGTGGTGTCAAGGGCGGCTACAGGCTCGCCCGGGATCCGGAGCAGATCACCGTGCTCGAGGTCGTCCAGGCGCTCGACGGTCGCCTCGGCGAGGAGGGCAAGGAGGCCGGCGGGATCTGGGCTGACGGCGTCGAGTCGCTGCGCGAGGTCTTCGCGCGGGCGACGATCGCCGACGTGGCACGTCGCGAGGCCGCGGAGTCGGGCGCCGGCATGTACTCGATCTGAGCCTGGACCCAGGCTCAGCGGGCATCGCCTCCGCTCAGTCGAGGGCCTTCGCCTGCGCTCGCGAGGGGTGGGTGCCTCCCGGCGCCAGGATGGCGAACCCGACCACGAGGCTGACCAGCGAGCCGCCGAGGATGCCGAGTTTCGCGGCCTCGACCGTCGCCTGGTCGGTGTAGGAGAGGGCGGCGATGAACAGGGAGACGGTGAAGCCGATCCCGGCGAGCGCCGCGATCCCGACGACGCTCCTGCGGTCCATCCCCGTGGGCAGCCGCCCGAGGTCGAGGCGGACCGCCAGGGTCGTCGCCGCGGAGATCCCGATCAGCTTGCCGAGGGCGAGGCCGGCGGCGACGCCCGCGGCCACCAGCATCCCGTCGCCGTGGTCGAGAACGCCGAGGCGGATCAGGACGCCGGCGTTCGCGAGCGCGAAGAGGGGGAGGACGACGAAGCTGACCCACGGGTGCAGCCGCTCCTCGATCGTCTCGAGCAGGTTGCGATCCCCGATCTCACCGGTCGGCATCAGCAGTCCGAGCGCCACCCCGGTCAAGGTGGCGTGCACCCCGGACTCGTGCATCGCGATCCAGGCGAGCGCGCCGAGCAGGACGTAGACGGGAACGCGAACGACTCCGAGCTTCTTCAGGACGGCGAGCAGGACGAACATCCCGCCGGCGGCGGCGAGCCACGCCGGCGAGAGATCCGACGTGTAGGCGACCGCGATCACGACGATCGCCATCACGTCGTCGACGACCGCGACCGTGACCAGGAAGACCTTCGCTCCGAGCGGGACCCGCGTGCCGAGCAGCGCCAGGGCGGCGATCGCGAACGCCGCGTCGGTCGCCATCGGAACCCCCCAGCCGCCGGTTGCCTGCGAGCCGGACGTGATCAGCAGGAAGATCGCGATCGGTACCAGCACTCCACCCGTCGCCGCGATGATCGGCAGGGCGGCGCGCTTCGGATCCCGCAGATCCCCCGTGGCGATCTCCCGCTTGATCTCCAGGGAGATCAGGAAGAAGAAGAGGGTCATCAGGGCGTCGTTGACCCAGTGGGTGAGATCCTCGCTGATCGAGAGCGAGCCGATGCCGATCGTCAGCTCGCTGCCCCAGAAAGCCTGATAGCCGCCGGCATCGAGCAGGTTCACCCAGATCAGGGCGAGGACGGAGCCGACGATCAGCGCGACCCCGCCGCCGGTCTCGTCACGCATGTACTCGGCGACGGGATCGAACGCTCGACGAGGCAGTGACTTCCGGCTCACCGGGTGACGGTATCGCGTGCAACGACGGCCGATCGGCGCTGCTCGCCGACCCGCTGCCGGTACCTTGTCGGCATGAGCTCGCGGGCTGAGATTCCGACGACGCTGCGGATCGCCGCCGAGGCCTCGGGCGTGGTCGGGGACACGCCGATGGTCCGGCTGCGGCGGATCGGCGAGGGCTTGGGCGCCGAGCTGGTCGCCAAGCTCGAATGGTTCAACCCGGGTGGCTCGATCAAGGACCGGATCGGCGTGGCGATGCTCGATGCGGCCGAGGCGGAGGGGCGGATCACCCCGGGACGGACCGTGATCGTCGAGCCGACCTCGGGGAACACGGGCATCGCGCTGGCGATGGTCTGCGCCTCGCGCGGCTATCGCTGCATCCTCACGCTTCCCGAGGGCATGAGCCGGGAGCGGGCATCGCTGCTTCGGCGCTATGGAGCGATCGTCCGCGAGACCCCCTCGATGGGCGGCATGAACGAGTCGGTCGAGCTCGCGGAGCGGATCGTGGCCGAGCACGACGACGCCTACATGCCCCAGCAGTTCAACAACCCCGCGAACCCCGACGTCCACCGGCGAACCACCGCCGAGGAGATCTGGCGGGACACGGGCGGCGCCGTCGACGCGATCGTCTGCGGCGTCGGCACGGGGGGGACGATCACCGGCATCGGTCAGGCGCTGAAGGGTCGCCGGCCCGGGCTGCGCATCTTCGGCGTCGAGCCGGCCGGCTCTCCGGTCCTCTCCGGCGGACCCCCGGGCCCGCACAAGATCCAGGGGATCGGCCCCGGCTTCGTTCCCGCGGTGCTCGATCGAGCGGTGATCGACGAGGTGATCTCCGTCGAGGACGAGTCCGCCCTGCAGACGGCCGAGCTGGCCGCGACCCGCGAGGGTCTGCTGATCGGGATCTCCGCCGGTGCCGCCCTGCACGGAGCGATCGAGGTGGCAAGCCGCCCGGAGATGCGCGGCAAGCGGATCGTGATCGTCTTCGCCGACGCCGGGGAGAGGTACATCTCCTTGCCGTTCTTCGGGGGATGAGCGTGCGCGGCGTCGGCAGCACCTTCAAGCGCGTCCTCGAGGAGGTCCGCCTCGACGTGAAGACGGCCCGCGATCGCGACCCGGCCGCGCGTGCGACCGGGGCCTTCGAGATCCTCGCCGGCTGGGGCGGCGTGCAGGCGCTGCTCTCCCACCGCGTCGCCCACGCCCTCCACGGAGCCGGGGTTCCGATCCTGCCCACCGCGATCGCCTACGCGACGCGCGCGATCACCGGCGTCGAGATCCATCCCGGGGCGCGGATCGGGCAGGGGCTGTTCATCGATCACGGCTCCGGCGTCGTGATCGGCGAGACCGCGGAGATCGGCTCCCGGGTGACGATCTACCAGGGGGTCACCCTCGGTGGCACGGGCCTGCAGCCGGGCAAGCGGCATCCGACCCTGGGCGACGACATCACCGTCGGCTCGGGGGCGAAGCTCCTCGGCCCGATCGAGGTCGGGGACTGCGCGAAGGTGGGCGCCAACACGGTCGTCGTCTCCGACGTCCCGTCGAACTCGACCGTCGTCGGCAACCCCGGGCACGTCGTCAAGGTCGACGGACGTCGCAACGACGGCCCGGACGCGGACTGGATCCACCTCCCGGATCCGGTTGCGGAGGCGATCAAGGCGCTCTCCGACAGGCTTGCCGCGCTGGAGGCCCGGCTCGAGGAGCTGGACGGGCGCGATGCGGACGTCGCCGTCCAGGAGATCGGCCCCAAGCACGGGCCGACGACCGCCGGGGGCTGAGCCTGGATCGGTGGATCGAGGCTGAGTCCGGCGGCTCGCGGCCGAGGCCTATGATCGGCCGGTGGCAGCGAGCGTCGAGAACGGAAGCGGGGGTGGGGACCTCTTCCTGATCGACGGCAACAGCCTCGCGTACCGTGCGTTCTTCGCCCTGCCGGAGTCGATCGCCACCTCCGACGGGCGCCCGACCAACGCGATCTACGGCTTCGCCTCGATGATGGTGAAGATCCTCACCGACCATCGCCCGCAGGGCGTGGTCGTCGCCTGGGATGCGGGTTGGTCGGGTCGCGAGAAGGTCTATGAGCCCTACAAGGCCCAGCGCTCGTCGCGCCCGGACCTGCTCAAGGAGCAGTGGCCGCATCTGGAGCCGCTGGCCGACGCGTTCGGCTTCGCCAACGTCCGCGTCGAGGGCTGGGAGGCCGACGACGTGATCGCGACCCTTGCCCGCCAGGCGAGCGACCGGGATCTGCCGGTGATGGTCGTGACCGGCGACCGCGACGCCTACCAGCTCGTCCGCGAAGGTGTGAGGGTGATGTCCACCTCACGCGGGGTGACCGACACCAAGGTCTACGACAGCGAGGGGGTGCGGGAGCGCTACGGGGTCGGGCCGGAGCTCGTTCCCGACCTGATCGGACTCAAGGGCGACACCTCCGACAACATCCCCGGGGTGCCCGGGATCGGCGAGAAGACCGCGGCTCAGCTGCTGCAGGAGTTCGGCTCCCTCGACGAGGTCCTCGCCAACGTCGATTCGATCTCCGGCCCGAAGCGCAAGCAGAACCTGACCGATCACGCCGAGGACGCGCGGATCTCCAAGCAGCTGGCGACGATGCACGAGGACATCGAGATCGAGCTCGACCTGGCTGAGATCGCGGCCCGCGGCCCGGATCTCTCGAAGTTGCGCGACTTCGCCGCCGAGTACGAGCTCCGGCAGGTGATCCAGCGACTCGAGGACGACTGGGAGGGTGAAGTTCCGGAGCGGTCGGCGGACGAGCTGATCGACGTCGTCGCCGAGCCGGGGACGATCGCGAGCCTCTCGGGGGCTCGCGTCTCGTTCGCGCTCGAGGTCGCCGGCGACGGCTCCGGGTGCTGGGCCGGCTACGACGGGGAGCGCCTGCTGGAGGGCGGGGCGCCCGATGCCGAGGAGATCGCCGCCGCGCTGGCGAGCCATGAGCTGGTCGTCCACGATGCCAAGGCGCTGGGCGAGCAGGGCCCGCGTGGGCTGCTCGCCACCCTCGCGGCGGGCTCGTTTCGGATCGCCCACGACACGATGGTCGCCGCCTACCTGATCGACCCCGCTCGCCGCACCTACGAGCTCGCGGAGCTCTGCGCCGACGAGGGGATCGCGACTGTGGAATCGGTGGATGCGGAGGACGGCCAGCTGACGCTTGCCGAGGAGCCGGCCGACGACGGCGCCAGGCTGGCTTCGGACGCGCGGCTTACCTGGGAGCTGGCGGAGCGGCAGGCGCCGAAGCTCGACCAGCTCGAGCTGCGGCGGGTGTTCGAGGAGGTCGAGCTGCCCCTGGTCGAGGTGCTGGCCGGCATCGAGCGGGAGGGGATCAGGCTCGATGCCGAGAAGCTGGCGGCGATCTCCTCGGAGCTGGCCGGCCAGGCGGACGCGCTCCAGGAGGAGATCTGGGTCCTGGCCGGTCGCGAGTTCACGATCGGCTCTCCGCAGCAGCTGGCGGCGGTGCTCTTCGACGAGCTCGGGCTGACCCGCAAGCGCCGGGGCAAGACCGGCTACTCGACCGACGCCCGGGTTCTCTCGCAGATCCGCGAAGAGCACGAGATCGTTCCCAAGGTCGAGCGCTGGCGCGAGATCACCAAGCTGACCAACACCTACCTCGACGCCCTGCCCGGGTTGATCGACCCCGTGGACGGTCGTATCCACACCACCTTCAGCCAGGTGCGGGCCGCCACCGGGCGACTCTCCTCGACCAACCCGAACCTGCAGAACATCCCGATCCGCTCCGACCTCGGTCGGCCGATCCGCGGTTGCTTCGTCGCCGAGCCCGGTCACGTGCTCACCTCCTGCGACTACAACCAGGTGGAGCTGCGGGTTCTGGCGCACATCTCCGGGGACGAGGCGCTGCGCGAGATCTTCAAGACCGGGGAGGACGTGCACTCGGCGACGGCCGCGGGGATCATCGGCGCCAACCCGGATGCGATCAGCCCCGGCGAGCGATCGAAGGCGAAGATGGTCAACTACGGGATCGCCTACGGGTTGTCCGCCTACGGGCTGGCCGAGCGGCTGTCGATCTCGCGGAGCGAGGCGGCGAGCTACATCGACCGCTACTTCGAGCGCTTCGCCGGCGTCAAGCGGTTCATCGACGAGACGATCGAGAGCGCCCGCGAGGAGGGGCAGGTCACGACCCTCCTCGGTCGCCGCAGGTTGATCCCCGAGCTGCGCTCGCGGAACCCGCAAACGCGCTCCCTCGGTGAACGACTCGCGGTCAACACGGTGATCCAGGGCACGGCTGCCGACGTGATCAAGCTGGCGATGATCAACGCCCGCCGCGCGCTCGACGCGCAGAGCCTGGGGTCCAGGCTGATCCTGCAGATCCACGACGAGCTGCTCTTCGAGGGCCCTGAGGCCGAGGCGGCGGCGGTAGAGGAGCTGGCCCGCCGCGAGATGGTCGAAGCGTTCGACCTGGAGCCGCCGCTGGCCGTGGACATCGGCGTCGGGAGAGACTGGTTGTCGGCGAAGTAGATAACTGCCGGAGTGTCCTCCGGGGCCTTCGGCCCCGTCCGGTACTCCGGTGCACTGCCCACACGCGGCGGCGCCAAGATCACGGCACCTCCTCGGGCTTCGCCCTGCGGGGGATGCCGGAAGTGGAGCGC
>CAZXKG010000079.1:0-12136 GCA_964641695.1 uncultured Conexibacter sp. | reverse complement strand
ACCTGGAGGAAGCTGGGCATCCCCTGGCGGGGCTCGGGTGGGAAGTAGGTACCGCAGTGGAAGGGAACGCCGTCGGCGTCGCAGAAGGCGGTGAGCGGCCAGCCGCCGCTGCCGGTCATCCCCTGGAGCGCCTCCATGTAGATCGCGTCGACGTCCGGGCGTTCTTCGCGATCGACCTTGATCGGCACGAAGTGCTCGTTCATGTAGGCGGCGGTCGCCTCGTCCTCGAACGACTCGCGTTCCATCACGTGGCACCAGTGGCAGGCCGAGTAGCCGATCGAGACGAGCAGCGGAACGTCGCGTTCGGCGGCTAGCCGCCTGGCCTCCTCGCCCCAGGGGAGCCAGTCGACCGGGTTGTCCTTGTGTTGGAGCAGGTAGGGCGAGGTCTCGCCTGCAAGCCGGTTTGGGCGCTCGGGGCGATGCGGGCGATCTGCCATCCCCGCTGACGCTAGCGGGTCTACTTGCCGGCGTCGGCCGAGGTGCCGCAGTCACCCCCGGCCTCGAGCTCCTCGGCCGGGAGGATCTTGCTCCAGGTTCGGGCGAGGGCATCGAGGTCGGATTCCGCGAGGTGGTCGAGGAAGAGCTCGCGGATCGTCCGCAGGTTGGTCGGCTGCGCCTCTTCGAAGGCTGCCACGCCGGCCTCGGTCAGCCTCGCGTAGCTGCCGCGACGGTCGTCGTCGCAGCTGTGGCGCTCGACCAGGCCACGCGCGACCAACCGGTCGACGAGCCGGGTCAGACCGCTGCGGCTGAGCAAGAGCCGCTCGGCCAGGGTGCCCATCCGCAGCGCGTGCTCGGGCGCCTCACTGAGCTTCAGCAGGACCTCGTAGGAGTTGAGAGGGAGGCCGTGCTCGCGCTCGAGGACCTCGTCCACCGCCTCGACCATCCGGGCGTGGACGGTCAGCATGCCCTTCCAGGCGGCGAGCTCTCGTCGAGTCAGCTGTTGTTCGGATGTAACGTCGGCCATGCGACGATCCTAGCAAGATCGTTGACGTTGCAACGACTTTGAATCCCGGATATAGTTGCGTATGCAAATAAGCCTCAACGGCCACCAGCGCCGGTCTGGAGACGAAGCGATGAAGTTCGAAGGCATCCACCACATCACCGCGATCACCGCCGACGCGCAGTCGAACATCGACTTCTACGCGGGCGTCCTCGGTCTTCGGCTGGTGAAGAAGACGGTCAACCAGGACGATCCGACCGTCTACCACCTGTTCTTCGCCGACGAGAACGGCAGCGCGGGATCGGACCTGACCTTCTTCGAGTTCCCGGGCGCGGTTCGGGGACGGGCCGGCGACGGGATGGTGCACACGGTGGCCTGGCGGGTCCGGTCCGAGAAGGCGCTCGACTTCTGGGCCGACCGCCTGGGGGGCGAAGGGATCGAGTCGACCCGTGAGCCCGGCGTTCTTCGCGCCGCCGATCCGGAGGGGCTCGGGCTCGAGCTCCGGGTCAGCGAGGTGGACGACGGACCGCTGGCCGCCAAGCATCCCGAGATCCCGGCGGAGCTGGCGCTGCTCGGCTTCGACGCGGTGCGCGCCTACTCGTCCGATCCCGGTCGCAGCGAGCGGCTGCTCGAGGCGTTGAGCTTCGAGAGGCGTGAGGGGGGCGGCGCGGCCCCCGGCTCAGTTACCTGGGAGGCGCGCGGCGAGTCCCGCGGCGGCCTGATCACCTACGAGGAGCCGCCCGCCGAGCGCGGACTGCAGGGCGCGGGCACCGTCCACCACGTCGCCTGGGCCTCGACGCCCGAGGAGCACGAGGCGTGGCGTCAGGCGGTGAGCGCCGGAGGTGCTCAGCCGACCCCGGTGATCGACCGCTTCTACTTCAAGTCGATCTACTTCCGCGAGCCGAGCGGCGTCCTCTTCGAGATCGCCACGCTGGGCCCCGGCTTCACCGTCGACGAGCCCCTGGAGACCCTCGGCGAGCACCTCTCGCTACCCCCCGACTACGAGCACCTACGCCCCCAGGTCGAGGCCAACCTGAAGCCGGTGCGGAGCCCCCGCCAGAAGTAGAGCGGAGTTGGCCCCTGCTTCCAGCGTCGCCAAGGAACCGGGGGAACCGGACGCGAAGCGGAGGATCTCCCCGGCAGGTATCTCGCTAGCTCACGTCGCGCTTCTGATGTCGCCAGAAGCCGAGGATCAGCGGGAGGACGATCCAGAAGGCGGTCACGGTCGCGACCTTGGCCCAGTCGTCGCCGGTGATCGGCGTCTCGGTCAGGTTCTGAAGCATCGCCACGTCGATCCACTCGATCGCGTCGGCGATCGCGGAGATCGCGGTCAGGGCGCCGATCAGCATCGGGGCAACGAAGATCGCGACGATCGCCAGCGGCGAGATCATCAGCAGGGCGCCGAAGCCGAAGCCCATCAGCATGTTCAGCCCCTGATAGAGGAGGGTTCTCAGCGCCTCGCCCGCCGGCAGGCTCATCTCGCCACCGTCGATCGCGACGCCGATCGCGGCGCAGAGCAGGCAGAGCGCCGTGACGATCAGCGTGAGCACGCCGATCGCGAGCAGCTTCGCGAGTAGGACCCGCGAACGGTTCGGGGTCATCGAGAAGGTCCAGAGGGCGGTTCGCTGGGACCACTCGCCGGTCACGAGCAGGATCGCCACGACCGGGAGCAGGACGCTGACCGAGAGCATCGAGGTGTCGAAGACGGTGATCAGCTCGGTGCCGTCGCTGTCAGCGAGGATCTCTCCGACCACGCCGCCGACCCCCGCCAGCGCCGTGATGACGAGCAGCCAGAGACCCGCTCGGGTGTCCACCATCTTGCGGAACTCGACCCTGGCGAGCCGCCCGAGGCCGGGGCGGGCGGACCGATCCGTGAGGCTCCCGGTGGGGACGGGGCTGATCGCTTCTGCCGCGGTCGCGCTCATCGGTCCTCCTCCGCGTCGTCGGTGGTGAGGGAGAGGAACAGGTCCTCGAGCCCGCCGCCATCCGCCGACCTCAGCTCGCTCAGGGCGATCCCGCCGGCGTGGGCGGCAGCGCCAACGCGCTCCGGCTCCGCGTCGGCGACCAGGCTGCCGGCCCCGGATCCGTCCTCGATGCCGATCTGCGCGGCCTCCATCGCGCGGCGAAGACCCGTGGCATCCGGGCTCCGGACGAGCGTCCCACGCCCGGCGAGGAGCTCGGCCTTGCTGCCTTCGGCGACCACCTTGCCGCGGTTGATCAGGACCAGGCGATCGGCCACCGCCTCGACCTCGCTCAGCAGGTGCGAGGAGAGCAGCACGGTGCCCCCATGTCCGGCGAAGTCGCGGAGCAGGTTCCGCATCCAGATGATCCCCTGCGGGTCGAGCCCGTTGACCGGCTCGTCGAGGATCAGGACCTGAGGCCGGCCGATCAGCACCTGGGCGAGCCCGAGGCGCTGGCGCATCCCCAGCGAGTAGCGGCCGACGCGCTTCTTCGCGGCCGACGCGTCGAGTCCGACGGTCCTCAGCATCTCGTCCGCGGCGTCGGGCTCGGTGCCGACGGTCATCGCGCAGAGGCGCAGCGTCTCCCGGCCTGTCCTGCCCGAGTGCTGGGCGCTCGCGTCCAGCATCACCCCGACGTGGCGCGCCGGGTTGGCGATCTCGGAGTAGTCGACCCCGAGCACCCGTGCGCTGCCGGCGGTCTTCATCGTCAGGCCGCAGATCATCCGCATCGTGGTCGACTTGCCGGCGCCGTTCGGACCGAGGAACCCGGTGACCGTTCCCGGCTCGCAGGTGAAGGTGACGTCGTCGACCGCCCGGTGCTGGCCGAAGCTCTTGGTGAGCCCGTTAGCTTCGATCATCCCGTCGCCTCAGCTATGACCGCTGGCGGCTGGGCTGGGTATCCACGCAGCCGGAACCCCGCCGGCCGGGATGTCCCCGCTCATCTCGGGGAAGAGCTCGAGGGCGAGGCGTTCGGCAGTCCGGCCCGCGAGCAGCGGCCTCACGTCGCCGATCGTCAGCATCAGCCGGGCCGAGGAGGCGATCTGAAGGTCGGCCGCATTGGGCACCTCGCCGTCGATCACGCCCGCGCCGGCGAGGGCGTCGACCCGGTCGATCGCGTCCGGCAGCTCGGCGAAGGACTCGGCGACGCGCTTCGCCGAGATCCCGATGTGCTTCCAGGCCCCGCGGATGAACTTGATCGCGTAGTCGGTTCCGCCCGGGTCGAGCTCGCCGGCGCCGCCGAAGGTTCCCATCGACTCGGGCCGGAAGTGCATCGCCCCCCAGGTGAGAACTCGAGCGGCTCCCTGCAGCGCGCCGTCTGCCCAGGCCTCCGCCTCGCGGACGGCGTCGGCGATCGGCTCCGGGTACATCGGGTTGAGGTCGCTGAGCTCGTCCAGCTTCGCGTAGATGGCGCTGCTGCCGTGGACGGGCTCGCCGTCGACCAGCAGGCCGGGCACCGTCGTGCACCCGGGGCCGTAGATCTCCTCGATCGCGGCGACATGGTCACCGAGGCCCAGCGTCTCGACCCGATGGTCGAGGCCCTTTCGCTTGATGCCCTCGAGGACGGCGATGCAGGGGTGGGATGCGGGGACGACGTGGAGAACGAGCTCCGGCGCCGCTCCCTCGACTGCGTTGCTCATCGACTGCACCTTACCCAGCGCGAAGGTCGCGTAATCGTCCGGGAGGGTCTGCACGACTCGATCGCCGCGAGCGCTTGTCGCCGGGCCGGGGTGTTCGTCCTCGTCCGCTCCGCTCTCAGCCGGGCATCGGCGCTCGCTCGACGGTCCTGCGGCCGAGCAGGATCGATACCGCCGTGGCGGCGAGGGCGGCGGCGGTGGCGACCGCGAAGGAGGCTCCGTAGCCGGCCAGGGCGGCCGCGATCCCGCACAGGGGCGCGCCGATGCCCAGCCCGATGTCGAAGCAGGCGGTGTAGGTGCCCATGGCGATCCCGCGGCGGTCCTCGCCGACGTGGTTGACGACGAGCAGGGCGAGGCTGGGGAAGATCGTCGAGAAGGCGATCCCCATCATCACCGCGCCGACGATCGCCGGCGCCGGGCTCGCGGCGGTCGCTATCAGCAGCAGCCCGACGGCTTCGACCAGCGCCGCAACGCTCGCGCAGCGCGCCGGCCCGTAGCGGTCCGGCAGCCAGCCGAGCAGGAGCCTGGTCGCGACCACCGAGACCGCGAACACCGTGAAGACCTCAGCGCCGTGGCCGATTCCCCGTTCGTCCAGGTGCAGGACGACGAACGCGGCCAGGGCCGCGTAGCCGACCGTAGCGAGCGAGAGGGCGGCGCCTGGGCCGAGTGCCTCGCGCGCGAAGAACCCGTCACGGATCGAGCGCAGCTGCCGGCGCACGACCCGGGGTTGGCGGATCCGACTGGCGAGCAGCGCTGCGATGAACGGTGTGATCGCGGCGAACGCCCAGACGGCCTCGAAGTCGGTGGCGCGCAGGATCAACTCACCGGCCGGGGGGCCGAAGGAGAGTCCGCTCCAGATCGCGAGGCCGTAGAGCCCGAGGATCCTGCCGCGGCGGGCGACCGGCGTGATGTCGACGACCCAGGCGGCTCCAGCGGTGAAGACCATGCCCTCGCCGGCGCCGAGCAGCAGTCGCGCGGCGAACAGGCCGGCGATGCCGGCGGGTACGAACAGGAGGAGACTGGAGACGGTCATCAGCAGCGCGCCGACGACCATCACCGGACGTCGGCCCCTGCTGTCGGCGAAGGTGCCGGCGAGCGGGCGGCAGGCGAGGCCGGTGATCGCGAAAGCGCCGGTGACGATGCCGACGGCGACGTCGCCGCCACCCATCGGTCCCTGGATGTAGCGGGGCAGGATCGTCAAGGTGGCGCCGACGCTGAGGATCGAGAGGAAGGTGACGGCGAACAGGCCCGCGAACGCGAGCCGCGGGCCCGAGAGGCGCGAGAGCGCGGATCCCGCTCTCATCAACGATCGCGCAGCTCGGCGCGCTTGATCTTCCCGCTGGGGGTCTTCGGCAGCTCGTCGGTGAACTCGACGATGCGGGGGTACTTGTAGGGCGCGGTGACCGACTTGACGTGGTCCTTGAGCTCGGCGGCGAGAGCGTCGCCGGGCTCGCCGGAGCGCAGGACGACGATCGCGCGAACCACCTCGCCGCGCTCCTCGTCGGCGGCGGCGACGGCGGCGGCCTCGGCCACCGTCGGATGGGTCAGCAGCGCCGACTCCACCTCGTGCGGGCCGATCCGATAGCCGGAGGAGACGATCACGTCGTCCTCGCGGCCCTCGAACCAGAGGAACCCGTCCTCGTCCTCGCTGACGACGTCGCCGGTCGACCACCATTCGTCGAGGTAGGGGCCGGCGTCCAGGTAGCCGCTGAAGAAGGTCGGACAGCTCGCCGTTCGCAGCAGCAGCTCGCCGTCCTCGATCCGCAGGTCGATGCCGGGAAGCGGCTTCCCCATCGATCCGGGCCGAACTTCGGCGTCGCCGGCGAGCGCGCCGGTCAGCGCGCCGGTCTCCGTCTGCCCGTAACCGTCGTGGATGGTCAGGCCGACCTCATCCTCGAAGGCGCGAACGACCTCCTCGTTGAGGCGCTCGCCGGCAGCGATCAGGCGACGGAGGGAGGGCACCGGCCTCAACTCCGTCCGGCGCGCGAGCATCCGGTACTCGGTCGGCGACTGACAGAGGACAGCGATGCCCTCCCGCTCGCAGATCCCGAGCCGCTGCTCGGGGGAGAAGCGACCCTCCCGCAGGTAGGCGACGGCGCCGCGCAGCCAGGGGGCGATGAAGGCGTTGCGCGAGGACTTCGACCAGCCGGGGGCCGCCGTGCACCAGCAGAGCTCACCCTCGCGGGCGCCGACCCAGTGCTCGGCCTGCAGGCGCTGCCCGAGCAGGTAGGACTGCTTGTGGACGGCGGCGCGGGCGTCGCCGGTGGTCCCGGAGGTGAAGATGATCAGCGCCGGGTCGTCCGCGCCGAGGTCGGCCGGAGGTGAGGGCGGCGCCTGGGGACGATCCTCGTCGAGCACCTCGTGGAGCTCGCGCAGGGACATGTACGGGATGCCGTCGGGGAGCTCCGACAGGTAACGGTCCTCCCCGAGGGCGATCGCCGGATTCGCGACGGCGATCCGATGGGTCAGGTCGGTGCGGCGGAGCTGCGGGTTGCAGGGCATCGCGACGGCGCCGATGCGGAAGCAGGCGAGCATCGCGATCACCCACTCGACGCGGCTGCCGAAGAGCATCATCACGACGTCGCCACGATGAACCCCGCGCGCCTCGAGGGCACCGGCCAGCCCCGCGGAGCGCGCGTTCAGCTCGCCGAAGCCCCAGATGTAGTGCTCGTCGTCCTCGGTCACGGCGAGCAGCGCGGCGCGAGCCGCCGGGAAGGCCTCGAGGACGTCTTCACAGAAGTTCACGTCGCCGCATTCTGCCTGCTCGGGATCCCGGCAGCGGCGGGCTCGGGTCCGAGTACGGGCAGCCGCCGAAGTCCTTGGAGTGCCCAGACGACGTCGATCCGGTCACAGGGGAGACGGTCACCTGCGAGGGCGGGGATCCGGAGGGCCGGCCGTTCACGATCGAGGTCGAGATGACCGACGACGAAGGCGGAGTTCGCTCCCCGACCGTGGTCGAGTTCACGGACGAGCCGGACGCGCCGGACGCGCCCGCGGCCTGAGGCAGCCCGGGGCCGGCCCGGCGGGCTCCGGGAGGGGGTCCGTTAGCCTGCCCGGTTCATGTCGTCGCGGACACGGGACACCGCCGACGGAAGCGACGCCGACCGCGGGCAGAGCGGCCGACGCCGCATTCGATACAGGCCGGACATCGAAGGGATCCGAGCGATCGCTCTGCTCCTGGCGCTGCTGTGCCATGGCGGCCTCGCCCTGTTCGCCGGCGGGTTCGTCGGCGTCGACATGTTCTTCGTCATCTCGGGCTTCCTGATCACCGGCCTGCTGCTGGCGGAGAGCGAGGGCACCGGCCGGATCTCGTTGACGCGCTTCTACGCGCACCGGATGAAGCGGCTGATGCCGTTGGCGACGCTGGTCCTCGTCTTCACCGCGATCGGCTCCTACCTGCTCTTCGCCGCGCCCCAGCGCGAGATCGTGGCCGGCGACGAGCTGACCGCCGCCCTGCAGGTCGTCAACTGGCACTTCGCCGCGCAGGCGGTCGACTACTTCGGACCGGAGACGGCCGCCTCGCCGGTGATGCACTACTGGTCGCTGTCGATCGAGGAGCAGTTCTACATCGTCTGGGCCCTGGCGCTGGTCGCGGTCACCGTGTTCGCTCGACGTCGTCGCTGGAGCGTCAGGAACACAGTTCTGGCGCTCGTCCTGATCATCTGGGTCTCCTCGTTGACCTACAGCGCGATCTACTCCGCGGAGTCGCCCAACGCGGCCTACTTCTCGACCTTCACCCGGGCTTGGCAGATCGCCACCGGCGCGCTGATCGCCCTCCTGCCGATCCCGGCGCCGGGCCGCCGGACTTCCTGGCTGCTTTCGATCGGCGGTGCGGCCGCGGTCCTCTACTCGGTGTTGGCGTTCAGCTCCGCGACCGTCTACCCGGGCCTGGCGGGCTTGCTCCCGGTGCTGGGGACGGCGGCGCTGATCGTCGCCGGCCTCGGGCGCGAGTGGGAGATCCCCCAGCGCTGGCTCGCGGTCGTTCCGCTCGTCTACGTCGGCGGCCTCTCCTACGCCTGGTATCTGTGGCATTACCCGGTGATGATCTTCGGGATCGCCTACTGGGGCTCCCTGCGGGCATGGCAGACGACGGCGCTCGTCCTGCTGGCGGCGATCCCGGCGGCGATCAGCCATCACCTGATCGGGCAGCCGCTGCGCTACTCGAAGTACCTGACCCGCTTCCCGCGGCGGGCGATGGCGCTCGGGCTGGCGTGCACCGCGGTCGCCGTGGTCGCCGCCGGGACCCTCGCCGTCACCGTGCCCAGCCTCACCGCCGCCCCGGAGACCGATCAGCTCGGCGCGTCGGTGTTGAAGCCGCCCAGGCTGCAGGCGAGCGCGGAGTCGGTCAGGCCCGTGCCGTCGGGCAAGGGCTCCCGCTCGGATCGCGGCGCCGTCTGGGACGAGGGCTGCATGGTCGAGCCGGAGGAGACCCAATCGGGTGAGTGCGTGTTCGGCCGGCCCGGCGGCAGGCGGACGGTGGTCCTGCTCGGGGACTCCCATGCGATGCATTTCTTCGGCATGGTCGAGCGGGTGGCCGAGAAGCGCGATTGGCGTGTGGTGGCGTTGAACAAGGCCGGCTGCCCGCCCTTCGACACGCCCGTCTTCAACCCGAAGGTGGGCCGCGAGTTCGAGGAGTGCAGGGTCTGGCGCGAACGGGCTCTACAGCGGATCGAGCGGGACGAGCGCCCCGCCGTCGTCTTCGTCGCCGGCTCGATCTGGCACAAGTCGATGCGGGACGAGCGAATCGTCTCTGGTCCCGAGAACGTCGCCGCCCTGCAGCAGGGCTACGAGCGCGTCCTCGCACGCCTCGCCGTGACGGGGGCGCGCATCATCGCCCTCAAGGATCTGCCGAAGGCTCCGCATGACATGACTGACTGCGTGGCCGCGAACATGGGCGATCTCAAGCAGTGCGCCTTCGACCAGTTCGGTGCCGAGCCGGATCACTTCGACGTGCGGGCGGCGCGGCGAGTCGATGGCGTGGAGCCGGTCGACCTCTCTCCGGCGATCTGCGCGAAGGGCACCTGCTACGGGGTGATCCGCAACGCTCTCGTCTACCGCGACAACGACCACATCACCTGGACGTTCGCCCGCACGCTCGCGCCCTGGCTGGAGCGCGAGCTCGATCGCGACAAGAACTGACCGTCCCCGGCCGAGTGGCTGAAGGTCAGTTGCAGGCGTGCGCGTTGCGCTTCGCGGTCTCCTCGTTGCCCGCGCACCCCTGAAGCTCGCGCAGCCGCTTGCGCAGCGCGCGCTCACGGCCCCGCTCGGAGCCGCTCGCAGTGAGGTTGTCGAGCTGCCTGGGGTCCTTGTCGAGGTCGTAGTGCTCGGTCGCCCTCGTTGGCATGCACCTGGTCCCCGGAGCTGCCGCTGCTCGATGCTGGACGAAGATGCTGTTCTTGGTCCTGACGCCCACGTAGGAGCACGGCCTGGCGCGCTTCTGCCTGCCGGAGGGGGTCTGGTCCAGCTCGACCAGCAGCGTCCGGTCGGCGGGCCAGCGGCGCTCCCCGCCGCGCTCCAGCAGCGGCAGCAGCGAGCGGCCGTCGAGATCGCGGCACTTGCCCTTCTCAGTGCAGGGCTCACCCTCGGCCAGGGCGAGGATGGTGGGGGCGACGTCGATCGTCGCGGTCAGCTCGGGGATCGTGCGGGGCTGCGGGCGCATCCGCTCGGGGAGCTTCACCAGCAGCGGCATCCGCAGGTTCTCCTCGTAGGGGAACTCCTTCTTCTTCGGGATCCGGTGCTCGCCGAAGAAGAACCCGTTGTCGGAGGTGAAGAAGAAGGCGGTGTCGTCCAGCTCGCCCGCCTCCGCCAGGCTCTCGAAGAGCTTCTTCAGGCCGCGATCGACCGCCGGCAGCGAGGCGGTCGCGCAGCGGAAGCGCTCGTCAGCCAGCCGCAGGCTGCCCTTCGACAGCCGCTCCAGCCTGCGTATGAACCACGGTTTGTCGGTGATGTCGGCCTCGTTGCGGTTGCCGCTGTCGGGAGTCGGCCAGTCGTCGACCCCGGCGATGTCGTCGGGGTCGGGGATGGTCCCCTTCTCGCACTTGCTGCCGTCCCTCTTCGGGCTCAGGTGCGGCGCGTAGTGGTCGATCTGCATGTAGAACGGGCGCTCGTCCTCCGCGTACTCGGAGGCCATCTCCACCGCCTTGCGGTTGAGGACGCGCGTCAGGTAGTCGTCGGGCTCGGAGCCGAACTCGACCAGCTTCCCGTTGTCTGAGACCTCGTAGTCGTAGTAGTTGTTGTTCAGCGTCGTGAACCACTCATCCCATCCGGCCGGCACCGCGGTCGGCGGATCGAGCGCTTTCGTGAAGTTGTTCAGGTACTTGCCGACGTGGATCGTGTTGTAGCCGGCGTTCTGCAGCCAGCGCGGGAGGATCCTGCCCTTGTTCTCGAGCTCGCCGTAGTTGTTCTTGAGGACCCCGTTGTTGTGTCCGTACTGACCGGTGAGCAGGTTGGCCCGCGAGGGACAGCAGAGGGGGGAGACGGCGACGAAATCCTCGAAGCTGCTGCCACGGTCGGCCAGCTCGCGGGTCGCGAAAGGCATCGACTCGGGCGTGATCATCGAGCGCGTGGCGTCGTCGATGACGATCAGGACCACGTTCGGTGCGTTCGCGGCGGCGGCGAGCCGCGGCGGCTGCTCGGCCGACCCGCAGCCGACCCCCAGAAGCGCGAGCAGGAGGGCCGCAGCCGTCGCAACGTGTCGCCTGGTGCCGAAGATCAGTCCTCGTAGAGCTTGACGATACGGATCGTGCCGTCCGGGGCCGCGTCCACGCAGAGGTTGCAGAGGACGCACTCGTCGAGGTTCCCGCGAACGATCTCGACGCCATCGTCACGGGCCGCGAAGATGTCGACTGGGCAGACCTCGGCGAGCTTCGCGGCAAGCTGCGCGTCGCCGGCGATCGACTCTTCTACCTGGACGTCGATGAAGATCCCTTGCATCTCAGCGGTCATCGGAGTCGCTCCCTTCGGTAGCCGCAGGTGCCCCTGGAAGAACCGGACGCGCAGCGGAGGATTCTTCCTTCATCTTCTCCGGACGCGCAGCGGAGGATTCTTCCTTCATCTTCTCCTTGACACGGTCGGGGATGTGATCGATGCGCTCGACCACCGGGATGCCGGCCGCCTCCAGGCGGGTGATCTTCTCCGTGGCCGAGTCCTCCTTGCCCTCGACGATCGTGCCGGCGTGGCCGAAGCTCATGCCCTGCATCTCCTCGTCGTCCATGAAGCGACCCGCCATGAAGGCGACGATCGGCATCGTCGAGCCGGACTGCTCGCGCCACTCGACCAGCTCGGCCTCCATGCGGCCGCCGGGCTCGGTGTAGATCACGATCGCCTCGGTCTGGGGATCCTCCTCGAACAGGGGCATCAGCTCGGCGTAGGTGGAACCGATGATCGCGTCGCCGCCGATCGAGACCGCGGTCGAGACGCCGAGGCCGGCGGCCGTCAGCGTCGAGGAGATCTCGGTCGTCATCCCGCCCGAGCGGCTCATCACGCCGACCGAGCCGGCGACGTAGGCCTTTGCCGCATCCTTGGCCGGGCCGCCGATGCCGCCCATCTTGGCGACACCGGGGGCGATCAGGCCGAGGCAGTTCGGGCCGATGATCCGGGCG
>CAZXKG010000078.1:0-12777 GCA_964641695.1 uncultured Conexibacter sp. | reverse complement strand
CGGGGATCGACCCGTGAAGGTCGTGCGGGTCAGCTCACGGCCATCCAGAAGAAGTGGCTGCAGCGAGTGGAGGTTGATCTCCGCTGGGAGGACCCCACAGTGCGGCGGCTTCACGACACCGAAGCAGTGGAACGGGCTCGGGCCGCCTATGAGCTGCTGATCAGGTAGACGGGGTCGCGGTCGCCACGCTTGTCGGCCCTCGACCTTCCCGCCTCGCCGTCCCATAGCTTGCGGCCATGCTCAGGATCATCCGCCTCAGAGACGTCGTCGTCGGCCTGTCGGTCGCTGCGCTCCTTGCCGTTGCGCCTTCAACCGCGAGCGCGGCCACGGAGGTCTTCGAGTACACCGGGGGCGAGCAGGCGTTCACGGTGCCTGAGGGCGTGAGCAGCATCAAGGTCGAGGCAATCGGGGGTCGGGGCGGAGCTGGTGGCGGGGGCGGTGGCGGAGCTGGTGGCGCTGGCGCGAAGCTCACCACGGTGCTCGAGGTGACGCCCGGCCAGACGCTCTACGTCGAGGTCGGCGGCAACGGGAGCACGCCAGGGGGCGGCTTCAACGGCGGCGGGAACGGCGGCATCGACATGCTCGCCGGCGGCGGTGGCGGCGGGGCCTCCGACCTGCGGACCGTGTCCCGTGACGACGTGGGCTCTCTCGCCTCCCGGCTGGCGGTCGCAGCCGGTGGTGGAGGTGGCGGTGGTGGCGGCCTTATGCCCGACGTTTGCTCGTCGCCCGGCGGTGGCGGGGCCGGAGGGGGCGCCGGAGAGGACGGGCAGAGCGCTGGCGGTGGCGGCGGCGAAGCGGGCACCGCGACTGAAGGTGGAGAGGGCGGCGAGTCTGAGAACGGTGTGGGTACGGGCGTGCCGGGAAGCCTTGGCGCAGGCGGCGACGGGCAGGCCGGCGGGTGGTGCGGTGGTGGTGCCGGTGGTGGTGGCTACTACGGTGGCGGTGGCGGTGGGACCGCCGGAGGCGCCATCGCGGGCGGTGGTGGCGGTGGCGGCGGGTCCAGCTACTCGTCCGGCACCGACACGGTGATCGCGGCGGACACCACCGGCGTGCCGCGGATCACGATCACTTACGTCGTGATCCCGACGTGTGAGGGCCTCGACATCGGAACGGGGTTCGAGCGGCCGGTCGAGATCAGCCTTGCCTGCACCGGGGGCGGGCCGCTCTCCTTCGCACTCACATCCGGTCCTGCGCATGGTGGGATCTCCCGTTTCGATCCCGATGCCGGCACCCTCATCTACAGGCCGGACGCGGGCTACTCGGGCTCGGACTCCTTCTCCTACCGCGCGTCGGGGCCGGACGGCGGCTCCGTTGTGGCCAGCATGACTGTGGAGATCGGGGCTCCGCCCATGCTGCCTCCCGAGCCGCCGTCGTGCTCGACGGTGAGGATCAAGGGCGTCGGGCTCAGGGTGGTGAAGGGACCGCGCGGGGCCGAGGTGCGCGTGCGGTTACGCGCCTCCGAGCCCGCTCAGGTGAAGCTCGCCGCCGAGCTTCGCTTCCGGAGGAAGGGCAAGGCGCGGAGCGTCTCGCTTGGCGAGCGTACGCCGACGCTGACGCCCGCCAAGCGGTTGCGCTTGCGGCTCCCGGCGCGGGTGGTGTCGCGGGGCTTGGGGGTGCGACGGGCGCGGATCGTGCTGGGGCTGCGTGCGCGGCCGGTGGAGCCTGCGGGGTGTGAGTTCCAGGGGCGGAGTCGGGTGCGGGTGCCGCTGCCGATCGGCACCTAGGTTGATCGCCAGCGCCCGGGCACGTTACGTCCGCGTGAACATCTACTGCGGATTGTCACATTCCTTGACCCACGTGTGACATCTTGCGGCGTACGGTCCTTGGCATGGACCGAGGGCGACGGAAGCTGGCTGCGAGGACAGGGTCGTTGACGTCGAACGTCAAGGGGCTCATCGGCGCGCGGTCAAGGGGCACCCGTCAGGGTCGAGCGCCCATGCGACATGCGAGCTTCGTCTAGCCACAGCGAGATTCGCCAACCCGATGAACCTGCCCGCGCAAGTCAACGATCCCGACGGACGTAGCGTGGAGTTGACGGTCGAGCGCTGGAACCACATCACCGCCATGGACGGGCATCCGGAGCTGTCGGGGCTCGAGGGCACGGTTCTAAGCGCGGTTCGCGAACCCGATCTGCGTCGTCCCGGACGCGGGCCTAACGAGGAATGGTTCTTCCTCGCGGGAGCAGGTCCTAGCCGCTGGCTGCAGGTCGTCGTAGCATATGGCGATGGTCGAGGGTGGATCGTTACTGCCTTCGCCCGAAGGTCCGACCCATGACCATCCAGATCGGTGACATCAGCTTCGATCGCGTCCGCTACGACGCGGGGGCAGACGTTCTCTACCTGCATCGCGGCGATCCCGCCGACGCGGTCGAGTTCGACGCCTCGCCCGAGGGCCACGCACTTCGCTTCAACGCGAGCGGGGAGCTCGTCGGCGTGACCATCGTTGGACCTCGTCGGCTCTTGGACGACGAGGGGGAGATCACGATCACGATCCCGGAGCGAGTCCACGTCTCCGAAGGCACGCTCGCCGGCGCGCTCGCGGGCTGAGGCGCCTGCGGCGGCGTTGCTCTTGGCTGGGGCACTGGCGACGGGTTCGTTTGCGGCGGGGTGTCGGGACGCCTTCATCGTTGCGGGCCGTGGTCGCCGGGCGCCCGCCCGCCTAAGCTGTTGCGTGATGTCCGATTGGGACGATGTCGCCCGCCTCGCCCTGGCCCTGCCGGAGACCTCCGAGGGGACCTCGTACGGCAACCGGGCTTGGCTGGTCGGGAAGAAGGCCTTCGTCTGGGAGCGGCCGCTGCGCAAGTCGGACCACGAGGCGCTCGGGGACGCGGCGCCCGACGGTGAGATCCTCGGCGCCCGGGTCGAGCACGAGATCGCCAAGCAGGCGATGCTCGCCGACCCTTCGGGGCTCTACTTCACGACCCCACACTTCGACGGCTACCCGATCATCCTGGTCCGCCTCGATCCGATCACGCCGGAGGATCTCGAGGAGGTCGTGACCGAGGCCTGGCTGGCGCGTGCGCCCAAGCGGCTGGCGGAGGCGTGGGTTGAGGAGCGGTCGGGGTAGGGGCTAGGCCGAGAGCCTCTCTCGCACCAGATGCTACGGTCGGCACATGGCACGTGAAGTCTCGATTCGAGAGCTTCGGAACTCCACCTCGACCGTGGTCTCGGAGCTGGAGGCTGGCAAGCCGCTGACCCTGATGGTCAACCGCCGGCCGGTTGCGGACATCGTTCCTCACAGGGCCAAGCGCGATCCCTGGGTTCCGGCAGCCGAGCTGCGCCGCATCGTCGAGGAGGCGCCCGCCGACCCAGGCTTGCTCGGCGATCTAGCGGAGGTTCGGGGCGTTCGACTCGACGATCTTGGCGGCTGAGCGGGGCGATCCGGATGCTCGAGCGATCCGGATCTCAAGACCCTCAAGAAAAAGAAGACCCGGTCCACGAAGGGACCGGGTGAGTGATGCTCTGACCGTAGCGGACTCAGGCGGCGGTTTACCAGTACGTCGTGGGCATCGGCACCGTTATGTTCCTCCAATGACCGCCGACGCGACACCTCCCCGACTGCTTACCGTCGCCCAAGCAGCGAGCTTGCTCAACGTGAGCGACCGAACCGTACGTCGCTGGATCGATGAGGAGAAGGTTCCTTTTCTCGAGCGTCCCGACGGCAGCTACCGCCTCCCACAAGGTGCCCTGCTGGCTTCTCTGCGAGGGACTTACGACCTTGCACGCGAGCTACGCGAACAGGATGGCCGTCATGGGGATCTGTTGGAAGAGCAGGTTCGTGAGACCATGGGTAGCAGGCAGGAGTAGTTCGCCGCTCAGGGTCAGCGCTGAAGGATGCTCTGTGTGGGCGAGGCTACGATGCTCATATGGCTGCGGTGATGACGACAGTCGAGATCGACAGCGAGCTGTTGGAGAAGCTCCGCCGGTGCCGACCCACCAGGAGTGACCGGGAGCTATTGGAAGGGGTTGTGCGAATCCACCTCGGCAACAACGCGAGCGCACGGGTGAAGGAGCGCTTCTCCGGCGTCCCCGAGGAGGAGATCGACTGCGAGGCTGCAGCCGCCGTCCGCGAGGTCCGGCGCGAGGTTGCCGCCGAGCGGCGGCGTACTCGCGATTGAGCGGGGAGCAGCCTTGGTCAACTCATGGGTTGTCAACTCATGGGTTGCCATTCCCTGCTCTTGCTTGGTGGTGGGATTCTCCCTGCGCCCGCTCGTCGAATCGGAAGAATTGTCACCGCTTTGTTCAAGGAAGCTGGACGGATCTGTGACAGCAGATGCCTAGAGAGGCACCTCGGTTACCTGACAATCCTCTCGGTGCGCCCCTGCTTGCACGGACCGCCTTGTGGACGAGCATCCCGAAGCACTCGAGATCCTCGCCGAGCACGATCCCGACTCGCGGTAGCCCGGAGCCTTCCGGAGCGGGTCTCCCGTCACGACGGATCTCCGATCGCTTCGAGCAGATCGTCGGCGAGGGCGGCAACCGCGGCCGTCACCGTCGCAGGCCTACCCACGATCTCCTCTGCGCGACCGGCCATGATCGCGCCGATCCGGTCGCCGTCGGCGTCGAACAGCTCGCGGAAGTACAGCAGGGCCTTACGCGTCGCCTGCCCCGCGAGCGGGTCGTCGCGTAGCTCGTCCAGTCGTTCAGCCAGCCGGCGCGTCTCCGTGGCCACAAGCAGCCGGTAGACGTCGTGGGCGTCCTTGTCGATGAGCCGCTCCGGGGTGTCCTGACGCTCACCCAGCTTGTGGAGCTTGGCGATCAGCAGGGCGGCGGGTCCAGCCACCGCGACAACTTCTTCTCGCGTGTCGCTCGGATCCAAGGCCGTGATCGTCATCGGAGCGTTATCGATCACGGAGGCTTCAAGCCCGGCAGCGCGCCGAGTGGCGTTGTGGCTGTGGGGCGGGATGCGGGCACCGCGGCGTCCGCCCGCGCCGGCCAGGGCCTCGGGGACCATGAGATCGACGGGGATGCCATCGCGGGTCAACCAGCTTCCAGGCTGTGGATGCTCGAGGTCACGGTGGAAGCCGGCGCGGGCCATCGCCTCGTCGAGCAACGGAACGTCGACGAGCGCGCGCGGGTCCACAGCGAGGTCGCTGTCCTTGGTCACCTCGGCAAGCCCGACGGGGGCCGCGCCCGTGCGCAGGTAGATCGCCTGCGCGCCGATCAGGACCAGGGCATCGCGCTGCTCGGACAGAGCGTCGAGCGCGTCGAACAACGCCGCTCGGGCAGCGACCAGCAGCTCAGCGTCGCCATTCGGCCTCATTGCGCTCCATCCAATCGAGCAAGGCGACGGCCTCGCTGGGGTTGCGTCCGGGCCCGGTGAGCAGATCGACAGCAACCTGGCTCGGTGCAGCGCAGCGAATACCGTCGCTGACCTCTGCGCGCTCGAAAACGACGTCGTAGTCGCCGGCGGCGAGTGCGACGTTCCCCCCGCTCTCCACTGGACGCAGGCCGAGCGCGTCGGCCGCCTCGGCGATGTCGCGGACGTAGAGCATCGCCAGGCGCGCCGGCGCGTAGGCGGCGATACGTTCGGTCGCCAGCGTGCCGGTCACCACGTAGTCGAACTCGGGCAGCTTCGCGAGCCGCTCGGTCAGCGCCCCGAGGCCGCGAGGTTCGATGAGCGTCCGCACGGTGTTCGAGCGGGCGTAACCGTAGTCCTGGCTCCAGCGCTCCAGCAGCGCCCGCCAGCGCACCTCGCTGATCGGCCCACGGCGACGACGCTCGAGCAGCCCCTCCTGATCGAGGAAGTCGACGACCCGGTAAGTCGCACCGGTCGATGCGCCTGAACGCTTGGCCAGGTCTGGAACCGTGTAGGGCGGCGCGAAGTCGATCAGCGCACGCGCGACGCGGGCGGCAGGGGGACCTTGTAACGAACCACGCGGTCGCCCCGGGCCGCGCCACGGATCACGATCGGCCCCACCGTCTCGAAGGAGCAGCGCCGGGCGGTCACCGGTCAGCAGCAGGTTGCCTGTTGCGTCCACATAGCCCGCGCCCGCATCGGCGATGCGCTCGCGAGTCGCCGGCGGCAGGTAGCGCGCGACGAGCAAGGGAACCACGGGTTGATCATCGGCGTACTCCGACGCAGCCCGCTGCAACGCCTCAAGAACAACCGGCACGTCGCGCGTGTTGATCAGCCTCTTGGCCTCGACCAAGACCACGAGCTCCTCCCCGGTCGGGGCCCGCAGGCGCAGCTCCGCATCAACTCCCCCGCGACCGGGCGACGGCTGCTCCTCCTGCAGACTCCACGAGTCCGGAAGTCGATCACGAAGCGCCTGAACCCCAGCGCGCAGCACGTCGACCTCGCGATCGAGTGGGAGGTTCTCGGGGAACTCCCTAGTTCCGACTGCGGCGGAGGAGGCCATTGCGCGGGCTAGCGTAGCAGTTATTACGTAATATATCTATGTTCCGCTGCAAGCGGAGAAGTGGCATAAGGGAACACCTACCAGTCGCCTCAAACGGGTGGCGCGCCGACCACGCCGGTCCCCTGTTGCCAGAACCGAGCCTGTTTGCCACATCGACAAACTGCCAAGCCACCGCCGATCCCTACCCCTCACCCCACCGGAGCCAAGTTGAGTGCGGTGGATCGAGCTAACTCAACTCGAATCGGACCCTTCCGCGAGCGCGTCGATGTGCTGCTTCCTCTCGCAGCTCTGCAGCTATCTCCTTGCCGAGATCTGGAAGGCGATGCGGTTCCCTCCGAGCAACTCGGGCGGCGACACCTACGATCTGGCGGGCCGAGAAGAGATCGAGCGATCTGATCTCGCGGTTGAGAACGCGGAGGAACTGGGTCCCGCCCTCGGGGTCGTTGGCCAAGGTCCGGGTCAGCTCGGCGGTCAGGCGCTTGTTCAGGCGTTCTTGGGGGGCCGGCGCGGCCCATGTCCGCTGCCAGCCAGTGCATGTCGAAGCAGTCATCGTCGCGCCATCTCCACCACCGAAGGAGCTGGTCGTCCAGGGAGGTTCCCTCGTTGCCGAGGCCGGCGACTATTGCCTCGGCGAGGCGTTCGGACTGGCGCAGGGCGTCGGCGATGCCCTGGGCGGGCGACGGGTCCTTGAAGTTGCCGGCGTCTCCGAGAAGGGCCCAGCCGTTCCCTGCCGCGGGTCGGAAGAAGCTGCGCCAGTTGGCCATGACCCTGATCGGGCCGAGTCGTCGGGCGTCGGCGAGCAGGCCCGCGAGCTCGGGGCAGGCGTTCAGCGCCGCCGCGAAGCTGCCCTCACGGTCCGCGAGGAAGGGGGCGCGATCCGTGAAGGGCGGGCAGACCGACGCCACGACGAGGTCGCTGTCGGTTGGGCTCGCTACGTACGTGAGCCTGCCTGTCGAGCCGAGCCTGATGTGACCCTCGCTCCCCTGGGCTCCCTCGAAGTAGCCCCACGCGAAGATCCTGCCCGGCGGCACGACGTGGTACTCGCGCACGCCGAGCAGACGGGCGACGGTCGACTTGCGGCCGTCGGCGCCGACCGTCAGCCGGGCTCGGATCTGGCCGTCGGTGGTCTCCACCCCCTCACCCGGCCGTCCTCGCGGAGCAGACCGGTGACGGCGGTCCGGGTCCGGACGTCGGCGCCGGCGGTTCGGGCTGCGTCCACGAGGACCTGGTCCAGGGCGACCCTGCGGAGGTTGAGCGAGGGCGCGCCGAAGACGTCCGGATCGATCGCGGCCTCGATCCTGGAGTCGTCGGTCTGCATCGAGAAGCGGGTGACCGTGGCCGCTCCCGCATCCAGGACTGCGTTGAGCAGGCCGAGGCGGTCCAGCACCGCCACGCCGCACGGTTGGATCAGGTGGGTGGAGAGCGCCTCGCTGGGGAAGCGGGAGCGGTCGAGCACGCAGACGCGCAGGCCGCGCCGGGCGAGGAGCGTCGCCAGGGGCGAGCCCGCGCAGCGCGCGCCCACGATCGCGACGTCGAAATGCTCGGCCTGCCGTTGGATGCGATGAAGCTCGCAGCTAGGCGCTGGGCTGTCGATTACCTGCGAGGTACAGGTCGCTGAGTGCTTCCGCAGTCGCCTGATCCGCCGGGAACCCCAGCTCGATCGCAAGCTCCGACGCCGTCACCTCGGCCGCGGTGCCGAAGGTGAGGACGGTGAAGAAGAAGGCGAGCTCGGCTTTGCCGTCCGGCGCCCGCATCCTCATCACCGGGGCGAGGATCCGCTCGGTGTCGGTGTGGGTCTCGGGAGTGGGCTTGGACGAGCTGGTAGGAGGATAGGCGGAGACCTCCTCGTAGAGATCAGCCAGCTTCGGATCCCCGGTGAGGAGAACCTGCCGCTGCAAGCGGTCCAGGAAGTAGGAGCGGAACTCGCTCCCGTCGAGGGTGAGCTTGGCGAGGCCGTCGGGATGCAGCCCGACGCGCATCACGTTGACGGGTGGCTCGAGCAGCTCGGGGGCGACAGACGCCGAGAGCGCGGCCATCGTCCGGTTCGCGGCGACCAGGTTCCAGCCGCGGTCGACCACCACGGCCGGGTTGGGGTCGTGGCCGGCGAGGATCACGTCGACGGCCTCGCAGACCGGCGCCATCTCCGCGTCGTCCCGCAGCTCGCGCTCGGGGAAGCGGGGCGCGTAGCCGGCGACGAGGAGCATCTCGTTGCGCTCCCTCAGCGGGACCTCGAGCTGCTCGGCCAGAAGCATCACCATCTCCGCGCTGGGCTTGGAGCGCCCGGTCTCGACGAAGCTGAGGTGCCGGGTGGAGATCCCGGCCTCGAGGGCCAGGTCCAGCTGGGACAGGCGGCGGCGCTCCCGCCACTCGCGGAGGAGGGGGCCGACCCCGGTCGGGTACTCCTGGTTGGTGATCGAGCGTGGGACTAGTCAGCCCACCAGTCGCGCTGGCCCTCCACGTCTTCGCGCGGGTTCTCGCCGAGGTTGGGCGCGCCGATGACGAGGATCTCGAGGCCCTCCGGCCCGGCCTCGTAGCCTCGCCAGGTGCCGGGCGGAACGCGCACGACGTCCCATTTCTTCACCTCGACGATCTCGTCGTCGAGCTTCATCCGCCCGCTGCCGCCGACGACCACGTACAGCTCCTCCTGCTCCTTGTGCGTGTGGCCGTAGGGGAATCGGTAGTCGGGCGGGATGCGCTGATAGCCCAGGCCGGACTGCTCAAGCTCGAGCGCCTTGCTCGCCAGGCGAAACTCCAGGTCCGGCGAGCCATCGAAGTCGGACCCGAGATCCTCCAAGTCCTCTTTGAGGTTCCTGAGCGTGAATGGCACGGCCTCGATCCTACTGTTCACTAAACGGAAAATCATGCTTGAAATACGACGCTTTGTCGGAGAATGAGCATCGAACAGCCCCGGCTTGGCTGCTCAAGACCCAGCAATGGCAGTCCCTCACTCCACCACACCGCCGAAGCTGATCTCGTTGCCGTCGGGGTCGCGGTAGATCGCCTTGCGGGCCTTGCCGGGGTAGGTGATCCGCTCGTCGGGGTCGAGGCCACGCGAGGCGATGTCGGCGATCTGGGCGTCGAGATCGTCGATGAAGATGGTGTGGATCGCGCGGCCGGCGCGGTCTGGGTCCTGCTCGATGAAGAGGAAGCGGTGCTCGGCGAGCTCCCAGACTGCCTCGGTCGCATGCGCGACGAAGGACGGCTCGCTGCCGAGCAGGCGCTCGTACCAGGGCTTCGCGGCTTCGTAGTCGCTGACGGGGATGCCGGCGAAGAGGTCGAGGGGCATGTGGGGACGGTAGCGGGGGGCGTGGATTTGTCACATTCCTTGACCCACGTGTGACACGTTGCGGCGTACGGTCTCGGCATGGGTCGAGACGATGAGAGCTGGCGGCTGAAGGTCGCCGCGGTGGCTAGGGCGCAGGCGTCTGGCGCCCCCTCGGGCCGCGATTCGAGGCCACGGGACTAGCTGGGATATCGACCCGATCTTGTCCCGTAAACACGACATCAAGCAGTTCCGGCAGGCATGCAAGGAGCTCCGGCTTACTCCCAGAGAGCGCTACGCAGCCAGCGAGGCGTTGCATGCCGAGAAGGCGACGGGTGGCGTGCGCCGTCACATGAGCTATGGAGAACTGATCGACTGGCTGCGAGAATGGAGACGCTGATGACTAGTGTCGTTGCTCTAGATGCCTCTCCGGCGAACGTACTGCGCTCTCTGCGCGGGGAGATCGTCGCTGCTCGAATCGCCCATCCGGACGTTCTCCACGTCGAACTACGCGACCCCGACGGCGGGCTTTGGCGGCTCGCTACGCAGGACGCCGGCTGGTCGCCCGCCGATCCCGCGACGCTGGTCGGCCGCATGATCGAGACGGCAGACATCGACGAAGCGAGCTGCGAGCTGCGCTGCCGGCTGTCTGGCGGCTCGGCCTTCAACGTGACGCCGGCGGGCCCCGGGACCGACGACGACCCCCCGTACTGGGAGCTGATCAGCCCCAGCGGGATCGTCCTCGAGTTCGGGCCCGGCGTCCGCTGGCAGATCAGCGCCGCCGGCTGATCGACCCGGCTACCTTTGCGAGAGCGTCGTTAGCGGCGCCTGCCAAACGGCACGATCCTCAGAGGAGATGAACCGATGGCGACCTTCATCACGATCGGCTACGGCGACCGCGCGGGTTACGAGCGGACCGACCCCTCCGTCCGAGACGCAGCGCACGAGCACGACGCCCAGTTGCGAGCGGCCGGCGCTCTGATCGGGGTCGCCGGCGAGCCCGTGCAGGTGCGCAACCCCGAAGGCACGGATGTGCAGACGACGCGCGGGGCGTTCATGCACTCGGACCTGCCGGTGGCCGGCTTCGCTGTCATCGAGGCGGCCGACGCGCGGGAGGCTGCCGAGCTCGTCTCCGCAACCCCGTGCGCGGTGGCCCACGGTGTCGTCGAGGTGTGGCCGCTCCAGACCATGCCTTGAGGGAGCTGTCGCGGGGCGAGGCTTCGGCCGCTGCGACACCCGGATCGCAGCGCGGGGCGCCGGGTCAGGCCGGATCGACTCGGCCCCAGAGCTCGTTGAGCGCGATGCCGTCGAAGAAGGCCGTGCCGTCGACCACCTTGCCGTCCTCGAACCTCATGAACCAGGCATAGCTGTTCTCGTAGGGCACGCCGTCGTTGGCGACTCCGCGACCGTCCCAGAGCACGACTGCGGTGTCGCCGTCGGCGAGGACCGAGCGGATCTTGACGGGACGGAAGGGCTCCCCCTCGGCGAAGCGCGCGCCGAAGGGCGCCAGAACCTCGTCGATGAACTCCTGCGCGTTCCCGTACTCCCTGGCCATCGCGGAGCTGCCTTCGATCCGCCAGACCATCTGCGGGGCGAAGATCTCGATGATCGGCGCGTCGCCGCGCTGCCAGGCTTCGAAGGCCTCCCTCGCAATGCTGCGGATGCTGTCCGTCTGCGGGTCGTTCATCTGCTCCTCCTGTTCATGAAACCTAGAGCAGCACGCAACCGACGCTGGACGGACCGCTTATCCGGGCTGGCCTGGTGGCCTCAGAGTGCGGCCGGCTCCGCCACGCCCTCGGTGAGCTGGCCGATGATCGCGCCGCCGTCGAGCCAGACGTTCTCGCGTGAGATGCGGCCCTCCTTGAACTCCCAGACGTGCAGCATGCGGAACGAGATCCGCTTGCCGTTGCCGGGAACCCCGAGGAACTCGCCGGGGACGGTGCCCGTCCACTGGTGCTCGATCACGCAGAAGTCCTCGCCGTACCAGGAGTGGTTGACGTCGGTCCGCTCGCCCTTGACGTTCGTGGTCAGCATCTCGTAGAAGCCCTTGGCCGCCTCGGGTCCGTCGAGCGGGCCGCCGGGCGCGCCGACCACGTCGTGGACCACGTCGTCGGTGTACATCGCGACGCATCCGTCGACGTCCCCGGCGTTCTCCGCCGTCAGGTGCTCCTCGATCAGCCGATCCATCTCCGCGCGTTCCATCTGACCTCCGTAGAATGAGTAGTACGTGAACCGTACGAGCGATAGTACAGGAACCGTACGATCTCGGTCGGGCGAAGCCGACAGGGTTCCGAGCGCGGCGGGACGGCTGCGGCAGGCCCACCGCGTGATGCGGATCGAGATGCTCGACCTCATCCGCGAAGCGGGCTTCTCCGACGTCAGCTACGCCCAGATCCAGGTCTTCAGGTTCGCGGGCCCCGAGGGACGCCGGCCGACTGAGATCGCGGCCACCTCCGGCCTCTCCAAGCAGACGGTCAACGACGTGCTCCGGCAGCTCGAGCGCCTCGGGTATCTGGGGCGCGAGCAGGATCCCGAGGACGGCCGCGCCCGGGTGGTGCGGCTGACCGCGCGAGGGCGGGGTCTCGACGCCACGATCTGGGAGGCCGGACGGGCGGTCGAGCGGAGCTGGAGGCAGCGCATAGGGGAGCCTGCCTGGGGCGCCTTCCGAGAGGTGCTCGATCAGATCGCCGCGGCCGATCCCGACGCACCGGCGGCTGAGCCGGATGCGGGCGATGCCGAGGGGCAGGCCTAGAGGCACCGAAGCGTGGGTCGCCCGTGCTCCAAGCGGCTGGCGGAGGCGTGATCGAGGACTGGTCGGCTAGCCCTAGCCCGAGCTAGGCGATCTCGGTGAACCGACGCGTGGCCAGCCGCTCGGCCGCGAGCGGGTCGTGGGCGGGGGCGATGATCACGTCCCGCCGCCCGCACAGCTCGCGGATTCGCGCGGCACTGTCGCGGTGCAGCTTCGCGCTCTCCGCGACGCCGTCGACCCCGCCACGCAGGAGCTGCTCCTCCGAGTAGGTGGCGTCGCCGGTGAGCAACACCAGGTGATCGCTCCGGTCGACGACGACCGACAGGTGACCGAGCGTGTGTCCGGGGGTCGGGACGAGACGCACCGCGCCGTCGGAGGTGAGCGCGATCGAGGCGTCGAACGTCT
>CAZXKG010000077.1:3985-12806 GCA_964641695.1 uncultured Conexibacter sp. | reverse complement strand
GTGCCTGCACGAGCTCAAGCTGATCGTCGACCTGATGTACGAGAAGGGGCTGAGCGGGATGCGCCACTCGATCTCGAACACGGCCGAGTACGGCGATCTCACGCGCGGGCCCAAGGTGGTCACCGACGAGACCCGGGCGGCGATGCGGAAGATCCTCGCCGACATCCAGTCGGGCGAGTTCGCGCGCGAGTGGATCGCCGAGAACAACGCGGGCGGCGAGAACTTCGACCGTCTCCGCAACGAAGCCCAGGGCTCTGAGGTCGAGAAGGTCGGCGCCGAGCTGCGCTCGATGATGGCCTGGATCGACGACTGAGCGGGGGCTCGAACCGGCGTTTAGGCTCAGGACGGGCGCATATCCCGGGCTGAGCCGGGCGGGGGGTCGGCTCGGCCGGGGGGACGGTTAGGTTACGCGCATGCCCAGCCACCCAGCCAAGCCGATCGCTGCCCTGCTGCTCCTCGCCGCGACGTTGCTGCTGCTCTCCGCCTGCGGCGACGACGGGGAGACGACGGTGACCGAGACGGTCACGTCGACACCGACCGAGGCGACGCAGGAGACCACCGAGGAGACGACGAGCGAGAGCGAGAGCGGGGAGGAGGGTCCGCCGCCGGCCGACCGCGAGGTCACCGAGCTGACCGGCTTCACCTCACCGAGCGGCAACATCGGCTGCTACATCGACCAGATGTCGGTGCGCTGCGACATCTCCGAGCGCGACTGGCAGCCGCCGAAGGCGCCGAAGAGCTGCAAGCTCGACTACGGCCAGGGGATCGAGCTCAGAGCCGGCGCCGGCGCCGACTTCGTCTGCGCCGGGGACACGGCCCTCGGCGGCGGCGACGAGCTTCCCTATGGCGAGTCGATCGGGGCGGGCCTCCTGCGCTGCGAGAGCGCCGAGGCGGGGATCACCTGCACCGACACCGAGAACGGCCGCGGCTTCTCGATCGCCAAGGAGAGCTACGAGATCTTCTGAGGGGGGGGCGCGCGATCCGCGCCGTAGGGGTTTACTGGACCGTGAGCGTCGAGGACAACCCGGCGACGTTCGAGCCACTGCCGTTCGACGCGGCTGCCGCTCGAGCCTACGGTCGGATCTACGCAGGCGCGATCGCCTCGGGGAGGAAGGCTCGTGGCCGTCGGGCAGTCGATCTCCTGATCGCCGCGGTCGCCCTCGCCGCCGACCTTCCCCTCTACACATGCAACGCGGGGGACTTCGCCGGCCTCAGCGACGAGTTGGACGTGCGTGTGGCGATGCCCGCCCAGGCGGGCTCCGAGGACGTCCTCGGCGGCAGCGGTGTTCGGGCTGCCGGCCCGCGAGGGCGTCCGACAAGTCCGTAACCTGTCGTCGCTCATGACCGTCACCGACGACACCCAGATTCGCATCCCGGCCGAGCTCAAACCGGCGGACGGCCGCTTCGGCTGCGGCCCCTCCAAAGTTCGCCCGGAGGGCCTCGCGGCGCTGGCGGCGTCCGGGGCGATCATGGGGACCTCTCATCGCCAAGCTCCCGTCCGCAACCTCGTCGGCCGCGTACGCAGCGGCCTCGCCGAGCTGTTCAGCGCCCCCGACGGCTACGAGGTGGTGCTCGGCAACGGCGGCACGACCGCCTTCTGGGACGCTGCCGCCGCCTGCCTGATCCGTGAGCGCTCCCTGCACCTGACCTACGGCGAGTTCTCCTCGAAGTTCGCCAAGGTGGCCGCGGCGGCGCCGTTCCTCGCCGATCCGATCCTCGTCGAGACGGAGCCGGGCGACGCGCCCGAGCCCGTCTCCGATCCTGCCGCCGACGTCGTCGCCTGGGCTCACAACGAGACCTCGACCGGCGTCGCGGTCCCGGTGCAGCGACCGGAGGGCAGCGGGGATTCACTCGTCCTCATCGACGCCACCTCGGCCGCGGGCGGACTACCGGTCGACGTCTCCGATGCGGACGCCTACTACTTCGCGCCCCAGAAGGGCCTCGGCTCAGAGGGCGGACTTTGGCTTGCCCTGCTCGGCCCGGCCGCGATCGAGCGGATCGGAGAGCTCAACGGCGTCGCCGGACGCTGGCAGCCCGAGTTCCTCTCGCTGACGACTGCGCTCGAGAACTCGCGCAAGGACCAGACCTACAACACCCCGGCACTGGCGACGCTGATCCTGCTGGCCGAGCAGCTCGAGTGGATGAACTCCTCCGGTGGCCTCGAGTGGGCGGTCGGCCGCTCCCGCGCCAACGCCGACCACCTCTACGGCTGGGCTGAGAACTCGCAGTATGCGAGCCCGTTCGTCGCCGATCCGGCGAAGCGCTCGCCGGTGGTCGGGACGATCGACTTCGCGGAGGAGATCGACGCGGCCGCGATCGCCGCCGCCCTACGCGCGAACGGGATCGTCGACACCGAGCCCTACCGGAAGCTGGGCCGCAACCAGCTGCGGATCGGGATGTTCCCGGCGATCGAGACCGCCGACCTGGAGGCGCTCACGTCCGCGATCGACTGGCTTATCGAGAACGACGAAGGAACGAGGCATGATGGCTGAGCGACCGAAGGTCCTGGTCAAGGAGAAGATCGCCGAGAGCGGAGTCGACAAGCTCCGCGAGCAGTTCGACGTCGAGGTCGGCGTCGATTGGCCCGACGGCGAGCTGGAGAAGCGCATCGGCGAGTTCGACGGGATCCTGATCCGCTCGGCGACCCAGATGACCGCCGAGCTGATCGAGGCGGGCAAGAACTTGAAGGTGATCGGTCGCGCCGGCACCGGGGTCGACAACGTCGATATCCCGGCGGCGACCAAGCGTGGCGTGATCGTCGCCAACGCGCCGGAGTCCAACTCCGTGGCGGCCGCCGAGCACACGATGGCTCTCGCCCTGGCGCTGTTCCGCAACATCCCACAGGCGCATTCGGCCCTCGTCGACGGCGAGTGGGCCCGCTCCCGCTTCGGCGGCAACGAGCTCTACCGCAAGACGATCGGGATCATCGGCTTCGGCCGGATCGGCCAGCTCGTCGCCAAGCGCGCGGCCGCCTTCGACATGGACGTCGTCGCCTTCGACAAGTTCGTCTCCGCGGAGCGGTTCCGCGAGCTCGGCGTCAGGGGCGTGGAGGAGATCGACGAGCTCTACGAGGTCGCCGATCTGATCACGATCCACCTCCCGAAGACGCCGGAGACGATCAACTGGATCGACGCCAACGCGCTGGCGAAGATGAAGGACGGCGTACGGATCGTCAACTGCGCGCGCGGAGAGCTGATCGACCTCGAGGCGCTCGAGGGCGCGCTGAAGGGCGGCAAGGTCGCCGGCGCCGCGCTCGATGTGTTCCCGTCGGAGCCGATGACCGAACATCCGCTGTTCGCTCAGGACGGCGTCGTCGTCACCCCTCACCTGGGGGCGTCGACCGCCGAGGCGCAGGATCGCGCCGGGGTGGTCACGGCCGAGCAGGTCGCCGCGGCGCTGACCGGCGGGGTCGTCACCAACGCGGTCAACATCCCCGCCGTCCCGGCGAACGTGATGGAGGCTCTGGTGCCGTTCGTGCCGCTCTGCGAGAAGCTCGGCCGCCTCGCTCAGGGGCTCGCCTCCGGCTCCGTCGACGGGGTCGAGGTCGAGGTCCGGGGCGGGATCGCCGAGCACGACACCCGTCTGCTGGGGATCTCGACCCTCGTCGGCATCCTCTCCGGGCACATCGAGGAGTCGGTCAACCTCGTCAACGCCAGCTCGATGGCCGAGGAGCGCGGGATCGACCTGGTCGAGACCAACGATGCGGCCTCACCCGACTTCACCGAGCTGATCACGGTTCGCGTCAGCTCGGGGGGCGAGGTCGTCGAGGTCGCCGGCACCGGGGTCGGGCCGCGCAACGATCCGTATCTCGTCCGTGCTTGGGGCCAGGACTTCTACCTGCCCTTCGAGGAGCACATCGTCGTCTTCCGCTACAGCGACAAGCCGGGGATGATCGGCCTCGTCGGCTCGACCTTCGGCGAGCACGGAGTGAACATCGTCTCGGCGGCCGTCGGCGCCGAGGGCGACGCTTTGGAAGCGGTGATGGTCCTGACCACGGACGCTCCCGTGTCCGGGGAGGTCGTCGACGAGATCGCCGAACGCGACGATTTCGTGGCCGGCCGCACCGTCGACTTCTAGGCGGATTGCTTCGGGATTGACTTACCCCCCCGGGGGGGTGTAGCTTGTCTCGCAAGCAACAACGGGGGCTAGGTGGCGACCGTCTCGCGGCCTAGACTCGGGGGAAGAAGGGTCATCTGATCCGATTGCATATGGCTGGGTGGCTCAGGGCTCCGGTCATTGTGTTCTTGGGACTGCGCTGCTCGGACATGGCAGTCATGTCGGCAACACCTACACGGCCGCAAGAACGAGCAGCTATGTGCGATCGAATGGTGTGTGCTATGAGACCGCCAACATGAAGGCGGCGGGAAACATCAGGGTGCGTGCCGTCTTGCAGAAGAAGGATGGGGGTACCTGGGGATCGTGTCGCGACACCGGCATAGTGGACAACCCCGCACCAGCTTGGTCACTCTACAAAGAACGGCCTGTACCACCGAGCTGGAACAATCCTCCCTGTGGCAATGGTGCGTATCGCACGAAGTCGTTCAATCATGTCAAGTGGGACGGCAGCTTTCATGGGGGGAGTGTCTACACGCCCTCCCATGGCTGGCCCGGTGGATAGGAAGGATTAAGCTACTAATATGGTCAGTTCTCGTAAACATGTTCTGTTGTTCGCCGGGATCGTCGCAATGCTGGTTGGCGTGATCGGCATCGTCGCCACAGCCGGTTCGGAGACGACGGACGATTCAAGCTCGCTGGCGGAGGATCACGTATCCTTGGCAGACGCCGCCATCGCGCACGCCGTGCGCCCTGATGGTCAAATCGTCCTACCGAAGGACTCCAGCGAGAAGTCGCGAGATGACGAGGTCTCAACGGTCATCGGTGAGGACGGTGAGGCGATCCGATGCAATGGGAAGCGGCTTCTGGTGGAGGACCAAGGAGCCGAGGCCCCGGTCGCCTATCTAGAGGGTGATCAGGGCAACGCCGTGGCGTTGTCGTCGTCTGAGTCATTGGAGGCAGGTGGAGGATATGCCGCTCGTTGCGACAGCGAGGGGAATGTCTACTGGAAGATCTACCAGTAGCGTGCCCCGAGTTGCGAAGGCCGTAGCTTGGGACGGCAAGTCCTAACTTGGAGACACACGCTGTCTACGTGGGGTCGTTCCATGTAGGCTGCGCCCATGCGAGCGGTAGCGATAGCCCGCCACGGGGGGCCAGAGGTTCTGCAGGTGATCGAGCGTCCCGACCCCGTGGTCGGGCCCGGTCAGATACGGGTCGCGGTGAAGGCGGCGGGGATCAACTTCGCCGACCTGATGGCGAGGACGGGGATGTACCCGGACGCGCCGAAGCCGCCCTGCGTGGTCGGCTACGAGGCCGCCGGCACCGTCGAGTCGGTGGGGGAGGGCGTCGAGGCGTACGCGGTCGGCGATCGCGTGATCGCCGGCTGCCGCTTCGGCGGGCACGCCGAGCTCGTCTCCGCGAACGTCGCCGACGTGCTGCCGCTGCCCGACGGGTTCAGCTTCGAGCAGGGGGCCGCCGTTCCGGTCAACTACGGGACCGCCTACGCCGGCGTGATCATGATGGGTGGCCTGCGGAAGGGCGATCGCCTGCTGATCCACGCCGCCGCCGGCGGGGTCGGCATGGCCGCGACGCAGCTCGCGAAGGCGCGCGGCGCGGAGATCTTCGGGACCGCGTCGAAGTCCAAGCACGAGGCGATCCTGGCCCAGGGCGTCGACCATGCGATCGACTACCGCAACACCGACTTCGAGGCCGAGGTGAACCGGCTTACCGACGGCGAGGGCGTCGACATCGCCTTCGACGCGATCGGTCCCTCCAGCTTCCGCAAGGACTACCGTCTGCTGCGGGCCGGCGGTCGACTGATCTGTTACGGCCTCAGCGAGGCCCAGCCGGGACAGGGGCGCGATGTCGTCGCCGCGGTCAAGGGCCTTGCGAGCATGACGACGGCGACCATGCCGTGGTGGAAGAGCATGGCGATCATGAACGAGAACAAGGGCGTGTTCGGGCTCAACATGCTCCATTGGTGGGACCGTGAGGGCAGCCTGGCTCGGATCACCGGGCCACTGGTCGACGCCTTCGAGGCCGGGGAGATCGACCCGGTCGTCGCCGAGGCCTTCCCGTTCGATCGTGCCGCGGACGCGCATCGCTTCATCCACGAGCGCCGCAACATCGGCAAGGTCGTCTTGGTCCCTTGACGACCGTGGCGGTAGTCGCAAGCTTCGGCAGCGAGTTCGACCGCCTCATCATCGACCCCGGGCGCATGCCCGCCTTCCTCTTCCTCTGCGCGTTCCTCGGCACGTTCGCCTTCATCCGCACCAGCGCTCACATGATCCGCGCCCAGGTCAGCTGGTGGCCGGGCAACGTCGAGGTCGGCGGCACTCACATCCACCACCTCGTCTGGGGGATCATCGTCCTGATGCTCGCGGGCTGGGTCGCGATCGCGGTCGATCCGGGGCCGCCGGGGCGTGAGATCGCCGCGATCTTCTTCGGCATCGGGACCGGCCTGACGCTCGACGAGTTCGCGCTCTGGCTGGAGCTCAGGGACGTCTACTGGTCCGAGGAGGGTCGCAAGTCGATCGACGCGGTGATCGTGGCCGGGATCATCGCCGGCTTCGGGGTGCTTGGGCTGACGATCTGGGTGGATGCGGCACACGAGGTGGAGGCGATCGTCCATGCCGTCGTCGGCTTCTTCGGCCTGTTCGGGATCGCGATGGCCGCGATCTGCTTCCTCAAGGAGAAGTTCGGCCTCGGCGTCGCCGCGCTCGTGTTCCCTCCGCTTGGGCTGGTCGGCGCGCTGCGACTCGCCCGGCCCGGATCGCCGTGGGCCAAGGTCGTCTACGGGGAGAAGAAGCAGGCGAAGGCCGAGCGCCGCTTCGCCGGCAAGCCCTCGTTGTTGCACGGACGAGGCGGCGCTCAGGGTGAGGCCTCGGCCCCCGAGGGTTGAACGGGTTCCTTCCCGGTCGAGGTCGGGTCCCACTCGGAGCGGAGCACGTTGGCGATCACGCCGATCGAAGCCGCCATGGGGATCGCCAGCAGGGCACCGAGGATCCCGGCGATCTGCGCTCCCGCGAACAGCGCGATGATCGCGATCAGCGGGTTGATCTGGACCGTCTTGCCGTAGAGGACCGGCTGGATCACCCGGTCCTGGAGCTGCTGGTAGATCAGGAAGGCGACGACCCAGACGATCAGCGCTACCGGGAACGAGTGCAGGGCGGCGACGAGGGCGACGAGGATGCCGCCGATCGTGAAGCCGATCAGGGGGACCAGGTTCATCAGCGCGACGAGGATCGCCAGGGGGACCGCGAGGTCGACGCCGAGGACCTCGAGCACGATCCAGGTGAACAGGCCGGCGGCGGCCGCCAGCGAGAGGTTCACCGTCACGTACGACTTGACCACCGAGTAGATCCCGTCCGCGATCTCGCGGCCGCGACGCTCGCGCTCGCCGCCGAGCCAGCGCAGGGCGCCTTCGAGCAGCTTCGGCCCCTCCAGCAGCATGAAGAAGGCGAGCACGATCACCGTCAGCGCGCTGACGACGTGCTTGAGCAGCCCGACCGTGAAGCTCTCGAGCTCTCCCGCGGCGTCGGAGAGCTTGCCCGGCAGCGCCTCGGCCTGCTCGTGCAGCGTCGCGGTCAGGTGGAACTGCTGGTCGAGGGAGCGGAACTGGTCGCTGTCGTGAGTCCACTTCTGTGCGTCCTCGATGTACTGCGGACCGAGTGAGCCGACCTGCTCGACCTCGTCGATCATCGGCGGGATCACGTGGAGCACCAGCAGCACGAGGACCGCGAAGGTGCCGACGAACGCCAGGGCGATCGCCAGCCAGCGCGGCGTGTGGTGCCCCCGGACCGTGATCCGCTGCAGCAGCGAGACCGCCGGGGCGAGGGCGAGGGCGAGGAAGATCGAGGTGATCGCCCAGCGGATGGTCGTCCGCGTCTCCATCACGATCAGGCCCAGGAGGGCAGCGCAGGCGACGGCGAGGATCGCGACGGCGACCACGCGGAAGACCGTGCGGGATTCGATCTGTGTGCTCATGCGGGCTCCGGACGATTGCTCGACAAGGCGACCGATCGAGAGGGAGATCGACCGCTCACGCGATGGCCGACGACCGTCTCTAGAGGTCTTGGTTCCATTCACCGTCTGCGCTATGGTCCCTGCCGGATGACCTTCCGGCCCGCCAGCCTCGCGCTCAACGCGCACCTCCTTCTCCTCCCCCTTCGGGGGGTCTAGCGCTGGGCGGCGCGTCAGCCGCATGATGAAAAGGGAATCCGAGTTTCGAGAGAGAAGGAGTCAGCGATGAGCGCTGATAGCAGCAATCAGGGGGACGAGAACGCAGTTGACCGAGGGGCGGGCGGGACCGTCACGAGCGACGGCTACGAACGGGTCCAGATCTTCGACACGACGCTCCGCGATGGCGAGCAGTCCCCCGGGATCTCGCTGAACACGCAGGAGAAGGTCGAGATCGCCACGCAGCTCGCCCGCCTGGGGGTCGACGTGATCGAGGGCGGTTTCCCGATCACCTCGCCGGGCGACTTCGAGGCCGTCGAGGCGATCGCCCGCAACGTCGAAGGACCGGTGATCTGCGGTCTGGCGCGCACCCAGAAGCCGGACATCGATGCGGCCTGGGGGGCCGTCCAGGACGCGGCGCGTCCGCGGATCCACACCTTCATCTCGACCTCGGACATCCACATCGAGCACCAGCTGCGTACCGATCGCGACGACGTGCGGGGCCAGGCGCGGGCGGCCGTCGCCCACGCCCGCTCGCTGTGCGAGGACGTCGAGTTCTCGCCGATGGACGCGACCCGCGCCGAGGTCG
>CAZXKG010000077.1:0-3975 GCA_964641695.1 uncultured Conexibacter sp. | reverse complement strand
AGTTCACGGCCGAGGTCTGCGCGATCGCGATCGAGGAGGGCGCCGGGGTGATCAACATCCCCGACACCGTCGGCTACACGATGCCCGACGAGTACATCGCCTACCTGAAGCGGCTGTACGAGCTGATCCCCCAGCTCCACGACGTGGTCCTGTCGGTCCACTGCCACGACGACCTGGGCTTGGCGGTCGCGAACTCGTTCGCCGGCGTCCAGGCCGGCGCACGGCAGGTCGAGTGCGCGGTCAACGGGATCGGCGAGCGCGCCGGCAACTGCGCGATCGAGGAGATCGCGATGCTGCTGCGGACGCGCCGTGAGGAGCACGGCTTCGACACCGACCTGGACACGCGCGAGCTGGCGCGGACGAGCCGCATGGTCTCGCGCTTCACCGGCTACGTGGTGCAGCCGAACAAGGCGGTCGTCGGCCGCAACGCGTTCGCACACGAGTCGGGCATCCATCAGGACGGGGTGCTGAAGGAGCGCACCACGTTCGAGATCATGGACGCCCGCGACATCGGCTACGACTCCAACCAGATCGTTCTCGGCAAGCACTCCGGTCGCCATGCGCTGCGTGACGCGCTGGAGCAGCTTGGCTTCACGGTCGAGGGCAACGCGCTCAACCAGGCCTTCAAGCGCTTCAAGGAGGTCGCCGACAAGAAGAAGCAGGTCACCTCGCTGGATCTGGAGGCGATCGTCTCCGACGAGATGCGCGAGAGCGCCCAGCGCTACGACATGGCCTGGTTCGAGGTCGAGGCGGGCAGCGAGAAGGAGCCGAAGGCTCGGGTCGGCATCTCGACGCCGTCGGGCGAGGAGATGGTGGGCGAGAGCTCCGGCGACGGCCCGATCGACGCCGTGTTCGGCGCCGTCAGGACGGCGGTCGATGCGGAGTGCGAGCTGCGCCAGTTCCTGGTCTCCGCGGTCAGCGAGGGCGACGATGCGCTCGGGGAGGTCACAGTCATGGTCCGGGCCGACGGACGTCTGGCATCGGGTCAGGGGGTCTCGACCGACATCATCGAGGCCGCCGGCTACGCCTACGTCCGAGCGCTCTCCAACGCCTTGGAGGGGGCCGCGATCCGCGAGGCCGAGTCGGTCGCAGCCGACGCGGTGAGCGCGACATCGCCGTTCCCACCCGGTCCCTGAATAGGATCGCGCGTATGGGACAGCTTGATGGCAAGGTTGCAGCAGTGACGGGCGCCTCCTCGGGGATCGGGGAGGCGACCGCGCTCGCCCTCGTCGCCGAAGGGGCGAAGGTCGTGATCGGGGCACGGCGGGAGGATCGGCTCACCGACCTCGCCGAGCGGATCGAGGCGATGGGCGGGACCGCGGTTCCCGTGGTCGCCGACGTCACCGACGAGGAGCAGGCGAACGCGTTCGTGCAGCGGGCGGTCGACGACTTCGATCGGCTCGACATCCTTGTCAACAACGCCGGCCTGATGCTGCTGGGTCCGGTCGCCGGAGCGGAGACCGAGCAGTGGCGGCGGATGATCGAGGTCAACCTGCTGGGGCTGCTCTACTGCACACACGCGGCGCTGCCGATCATGGGCGCCGCCGGCAGCGGCGACATCGTCAACGTCGCCTCGGTCGCCGGGCGGATCGCTTCGATGGGCACCGGCGTCTACAACATGACCAAGTGGGGCGTGGTCGGCTTCTCGGAGGCTCTGAGGCAGGAGTGCGCGCTCGCCAAGGTGCGGGTCACCGCGATCGAGCCCGGGTGGGTCGACACCGAGCTGCAGGGCCACAACGAGCATCCGCTGGTCGTCGAGCGCATGGAGAAGATGATCAAGAAGATCGACAAGATCCTCGAGGCCGACGACATCGCCCGCGCGATCCTCTTCGCCGTCACCCAGCCGCCGCACGTCAGCATCAACGAGATGCTGATCAGGCCCACAACCACGCGGTGACCTGACGGACCGGATGCGCCCTGACGGGAGTCCTCGTCGTCTCACGACCCCCGTGGTCGCTTCGACTCCTGCGTCCGCCGGTCAGAACGCATCCGATCTCGTCAGGAGAGTCGTGGGTGCCCGAGCTTCCTGAAGTCGAGACGATCAGAAGGCAGCTCGATCCCGAGCTGCGGGGGCGCTCGATCGTCGGGGCGGAGATCCTCGATGATCGCTGGAGCCGGCCGGTGCCGCCCGCTGAGATCGAGCGGGCGTTGGTGGGCCGGAGGATCGAGGCCGTCGAGCGGCGCGGCAAGTACCTGATCGTTCGCCTGGACGACCGATCCACCCTGGTGATGCACCTGCGGATGACCGGGAACCTGCTGCTGGCCGAGCCCGGCGAGCAGGTGCGAAGGATGGGGGGCGAGCGCCTCTACGAGGGGGAGGACTCCGCCTCGGTCCGGCATCTGCGGGCTCAGCTGGAGCTCGACGACGGTCGCCTGCTCCGCTTCACCGATCCCCGCCGCTTCGGTCACGCGTCCCACCTGCGGGAGAGCGAGCTCGATCCCTACCTGGACTCCAGGATCGGCGTGGAGCCGCTGGAGGGCGAGATGACCGCCGAGTACATCGGCAGGATCGCGGCGGGGCGGACCGCTCCGCTGAAGTCGTTTCTCCTCGACCAGAAGGGGATCGCCGGGATCGGCAACATCTACGCCGACGAGGCGCTGCACCGGGCCGAGCTCCATCCGCTCTCTCCGGCGGGCTCGATGCGGCCGGAGCACTGGGAGGCGCTGCGCGAGGGCATCGTCGCGGCGCTCGAGGAGGGCCTGCGCAACGGCGGCGCCTCGATCGACGACTACCGCGACTCCCGCGGCGAGCAGGGGTCGATGCAGGACGAGTTCCTGGTCCACACCCGCGAGGGCCAGGACTGCCCGCGGTGCGGAGAGACGATCCGGCGGATCGTCGTCGGTGGCCGCTCGACCTACTTCTGCCCCAGATGCCAGGTCCGCCTACGTCGCCGCCGGAGAGCCGGCGGAACCAGACGACAAGGGAAGTCCTGACGAGGTCGGGAGCGTCCTGATCGTGGGATGCGGGAGTCGAAGCGACCCAGACCCCCTGCTTCGGGGTCTGAGATGGCGAGGATCGCGAGCAGGACGCTCCCGGGCCGTCAGGGGCTCGCGTCAAACTTGGTGTGTGCCCGGCAGCTTCAAGACCGAGGGCGTGGTCCTACGCAGCATCCGCTTCGGCGAGGCGGATCGGATCGTCCACCTCTACACGCCCTCGCTGGGCCGGGTCAATGCGATCGCCAAGGGGTCCCGCCGGCCGAAGTCGCGTTTCGGCGGGCGGCTGGAGCCCTTCTTCCGGCTCGAGCTGAACCTGCACTCCGGACGCAGCGACCTCTGCACCGTGACCGGTGCGTCGACGCTCGCCGGCTACCCGGACCTGCGCGCCGACGGCGAGGCGATCGAGGCCGCGGCTCGCGCCTGCGACGCGGTGCTGCGGCTGCTCGACTCCGCCGACGACAACAGGCCCGCCTACAACCTGCTCGTGCGCTACCTGACGTTGCTGGACGAGCGCGCCGGCGAGGGGCCGGACGCCGTCGTCCCGTCCTACCGGGTTCTCGGCCCCGCGTTCCGGCTGAAGCTGATGCTCGCCGCCGGGTTCGCCCCGGAGCTGACCTCGTGTGCGCGCTGTGGGGAGCGCGAGGGTCTCGTCGCGTTCTCCGGGGCGGCCGGGGGAGTCGTGTGCGGCTCCTGCGAGGGCGGCGGGTTCCGGCTCTCCGCGGACGCGCATCGGTTCATGCGGACGGCGCTGGAGAAGCCGATCGCCGAGCTCGACCCCGTCGGGGAGCCCGCGATGCGCCAGATCGAGCGCGCGATCGGGGACACGCTCTCCCATCACGCTCACGTCAACCTGCGGGCGGTGGCCTGAGGATGGGGGCGGTGCCGGAGTTCGCGGCGCGCATCTCCGCCTGGGAGGAGGAGTTCCTCTGGGGGCCGGCGACGCGGTCCTATCCGGCGGACCGCCGCGTCCCCGAGGCCGACAGCCCGGTGCGAACGCCGTTTCAGCGCGATCGCGACCGGATCGCCCACTCGAAGGCC
>CAZXKG010000076.1:0-13049 GCA_964641695.1 uncultured Conexibacter sp. | reverse complement strand
CATCGTCGACGGCGGCTCGGGCACCTCGGCGGTGCCGACTCGCGGGTCTTCGGCCGGATCGCGGGTGGACTCGGAGCGGGGGTCTGTCATCGGGAGCCCTCCTGGGCGACTGTTGTTGTGCGCACGACTGCGCGAGCTGCGATGTCGGTACGAAGCTGGCGGCCACTGAAGCTGATCTCGGCGACTGCCTCGTAGGCGGCGCGGCGGGCGGAGTCGGCGTCGGGACCGAGGGCGGTCACGTTGAGGACCCGGCCGCCGGCGGTGACGAGGTTCCCGTTCGCGTCGCGAGCGGTCCCCGCGTGGGTGATCTCGGCGCCCGCGGCGGCGGCGTCCTCGGTTCCCGCGATCACATCCCCCTTCGAGGAGCTCTCGGGGTATCCGGCGGAGGCGAGGACGAGCGTCACGGCCCAGTCGTCGCCGAACTCCGCGGCCTTGCCGTCGAGGCCGCCCCGCTCGCGGGCGGCGAGGCAGAGATCGACGAGGTCGCTACGCAAGCGCGGGAGGACGGCCTGGGTCTCGGGGTCGCCGAAGCGGCAGTTGAACTCGAGCACCTTCGGGCCGTCGGCGGTCAGCATCAGCCCGGCGTAGAGGACGCCGTGGAAGGGGATGCCGCGCGCCGCCATCAGGTCGACGATCGGCTGATGCACGGAGGCGACGATCTCCTCGACCCGCTCCGCGTCGACTCCGGGAACGGGGGAGTAGCTGCCCATGCCGCCGGTGTTGGGCCCCTCGTCGCCGTCGAAGATCCGCTTGTAGTCCTGGGCGGGGGCGAGCGGGAGCACGTTCGTGCCGTCGCAGATCGCCAGCAGCGAGAGCTCCTCGCCCTCGAGGAACTCCTCGATCAGCACCTCGGTCTCGCCGAAGCGCTGCTCGGTGAAGAAGGTCTCGACCGCCGCGCGCGCCTCGCCCTCGTCGGCGGCGATGATCACGCCCTTGCCTGCGGCCAGCCCGTCGGCCTTGAGCACGACGGGGTAGGCGCAGGAGGCTAGGTGCTCGAGCGCCGCCTCGCGCGAGCCGACCATCGCGAACTCCGCGGTCGGGACGCCGGCCTCCGCCATCGCCTCCTTCGCGTAGCGCTTGGAGCCCTCGAGCTGGGCGGCCGCGGCGCTCGGTCCGAAGGCGGCGATCCCGGCCGCCCCCAGGGCGTCGACGGCGCCGGCGACCAGCGGCGCCTCCGGCCCGACGACGACGAGGTCGACCTCACGCTCGCGGGCCGCGGCGACGATCCCGTCGACGTCCGAGTCGGAGACGTCGAGCAGCTCGGCATCGGCGGCGATCCCGGCGTTCCCGGGCGCGCAGAGGATCTCCGGCTGCCGCGGGGAGCGGCCCAGCGCGCGGACGATCGCGTGCTCGCGCCCGCCGCCGCCGATGACGAGAACTCGCACGCTACGTCCGCTCCTACAGTTCCTTGGCGAAGTCGCCGCTCGGGATCGCGCCGAGCGTCTCGTTGACCGTGGTCCCGCGCGAGCCGAGCTCGATCGAAGCCTTGGCCATCGTCTCCGCGTCCTCGGCCTCGACCACGCTGACGAAGTCGTAGCGACCGAGCGTGACCCACTGGTGCAGAACCTTGAGCCCGATCTGCTCCATCTCCCGGTTCACCTCCGCGATCCGGTCGGGGTTGTTCTTGATCGTCTTGACGCCGTCGCTGGTCAGCTTGGTCAGAAGGATGAAGTTCGCCATCGTCCTCTCCTCTCGGTGATCCAGATTGCCCCCCGCCGTCGTGGCGGACGCAGGGCTAGTTCTACACCGCGAGCGGGGGGGCGTGGGCCGAGGTTGAGCGGGACAAGCCCGTCGTGAGGGAACCTAAGCCCCTGGGCGTCATGACCCGGGGGCAAGAATCGGGGGTCCGGGGTTCTAAGGGACGACGGAAGCGAGCCCAATCGCTACTGGATCTACGGGATTGGATTGAGATTTTCATGCCTATTTTCGAAAGAATCGACTACCCTGGGTTGATGGGAAAGCGCGACGCACAGCTCGTGACCCAAGCTCTGTACACGCTCGCCGATGCGCGCTTGGCAGTCGAGCGTGGTCAACGCGACGAAGCGATCGAAACCCTCGATCAGGCAAGAGAGATGCTTGCCGCGGCCAGGCACGCACCTGGCGTGAGTGTCGCCACCGTCAGCGGATGGCTGGGGGTCTCGGAGCCGACGGTTCGCAGTTGGGCCAAACGCGGGGTGCTGCGCTCCGTACCCGCAACCAGCCCCCTTCAGATCGAGCCGGAGAGCCTGCGCGAGGTGAGTAGCGCTCTCGCGGAGCTCCGTGAGCGTGGCCAGGACCACGACTGGCTACAAGCGCTCGTCGACCATCTTCACGACCGCGAAGCGCGGGAGAGCGAGGCGCTGAAGCAAGGTCTCGCACAGCTTGCTCGTGGCGAGCTGGAACCAGCCTGATGCCTTACGAGATATCGCGAACGCCGCAGGTGGCCGCGGCGCTTCGCAGGATGACTCGCCGTGAGAAGCGCGCGTACGAAGCTGCGCGCGACGCGTTGCGCGGCGAGGGGTGCCGAGCCGGGGGGTATCGCCTGGCCGGAACCGATGGCGACGATTACCCGCTGTGTTGCCGGCATCTGGCGTTCGCCTGGCGGATGTTCAGCGCCTACCCGGATGGCGGACGCATCGTGATCGTGGCCCTCGATGAGCATGTCCGCGACCACAACCCCGTCGCTGACGAGCTGGCCGAGGAACTGCCGGGGCTTTCGACCGTTGGTCGTCGGCGCTCGGACAAACCACCATGTTGCAGTGAGCCAAGCTCACCTCCCCCGATGACCGAGGAACTGAAGAGGCTGCTGCGAGCCGGGCTACTGGCTCCGCGGTGACCCCGCGCGCCGGGAAGGGCCAACTATCGGGGCTTGAGTGAGACGAGAGGGTGGTGAACTCGTGCAACAAGTTCGCGACCCGAGGGCCGAACACCACGCTCGACGTGGTCTGACTCTCCGTCGCTCCCGGTTCCGCAGGCACCTCATCCAGTGGTCGAATGAGCCTCCGGTACTCAGAAGCGGCGGCATCATAGACAGCCGCTTCCACCGAGCGCAAGACCTAACCGTCGCGCCTACAGCGGAACGCCCTGGATCCAGGGCGTTCTCATGAACGCCCGCGTCCATGACGCCCGGCGGCAATAGGGCAGTGAACAACTTCGCAATCCAAGGTGGATTGCACATGGACACCGCGGCGTCGATGACCACGTACTTCGTCACGTCGGACCCACGCCCCGCACGGTCCTCCACACCGTGCGGCGGCGCCCGAAGCCCCAGAACCTCAACTCTCATGCGGCATCTCGTCGGGTCGCGAACTTGTTGCACAAGTTCACGGTCTCGACCGCACGAGCCCAGCCCGGCGGACTCTCCGAAGAACCGCTTAATCAAGCCAAAGAGCAGCACGAAGGAGAGCACGTTGATCCGTAAGGCGAAGGCAATGGCATACCCGATCGGCGCCGTGGCCCTGGTAGCGGCGCTCTCCCTCGTGGCCTCGCTCACGTTGGCCGTCGAAGATGTACGAGCGGACGACTGTCCGAACGCGGAGTTCCGTGTCGGGCCTTCGAAGAAGCTGCCTGACTGCCGCGCGTACGAGCAGGTGTCTCCCGTCGACAAGAACGGCGGCGAGGTGGGGAGCCCGCTGAGTAACCCGCGCCATCGGTACTCGCGTGCGTCGATCGACGGGAACAGAATCGTCTACCCGTCTCACGCCAGCTTCGCTGGGGCCCAGAACGGGCTTGCCGTCAAGGACTACCTCGCAACGCGTGGAGACGACGGCTGGACTACGAACGCGATCTCACCTCCGTTCACAAGCGGGATCACGGACGTACAGGACGACCTCACCCACTACAGCAACTTCGTCGCGTTCTCAGATGACCTGACCGACGGCTGGCTGCTGAGCGCCAGCGCCAAGCAGCTGGCCCCGGGAGCGGGGGCTAGTTACGCGAACCTTTACCGGACAGACGTCCTCTCAGACGGTTACGAGACGTTGACGACTGGAGAGCCCTTTGGTCCGCATCCTCTTCCGTTCAACTCCAACAAGTTGAATGTCTGGTTCGCCGGTGCCGCCGAGGATGGTGAGCCGGCGATTCTTACTGCCGTAACCGCCTTGACTCCAGACGCTCCCACGAACGCCGCCCGAAAGGTCTATGCCTACGCTGAGGGCGAGCTGCGGCTCGTCAGTGTTCTTCCCGACGGCACACCCACGTCGGAGTGGGCAAGCGCTGGGACCACCCGCAACACGCTCGACACGGACCAGCGGCCGCATTTCGGGACGCGCGCCGTTCACAACGTCATCTCGGATGATGGTTCGCGTGTCTTCTGGACTGAGGGCATTGGGACCGTCGGCACAGGGTTCAGATCGCCCGGACCTGTGTATATGCGGGTCGACCCGATGGAGTCCCAAAGTGAGATCGGGATCGGAGGCGAATGTCTCGAGCCAGGGAAGGCATGCACGACCCTGATCTCCCGCGACTCCGCGTCGATCTTCTTGACGGCGGCACCGGATGGATCACGTGCGCTGTTGATGAGCGGCAACGAGCTCTATCTGGTCGATACGGAGAGCACGATTGCGACCTCGATCGGCACCGGTGTACTCGGCGGCGTCGGAGGAACCACCAGGCGGGGCCTCGTGGGTAGCAGCGAAGATCTCGACTACGTCTACTTCGTCTCCAGTGACGATCTCGACGGTGCGGGCGCAGGTGCGGCCGGCGACCACAACTTCTACGTCAGTCACTCCGGCTCGACGAGCCTGATCGCGAAGCTGTCCGATCAGGATGTCTTACAAGGACTTGGTCAGGACACTCCGTCGCTGATCGCAGAGAAGCCGCGATTTCTGACGGGTCGCGTCACGGCCGACGGCCATCACGTCGCCTTCACGTCGAGTAGATCACTCACCGGATACGACAACCGCGACGTGGAGAGCGACATACCAGCCATAGAGGTGTTCGTCTACGACGCGATCGACGAAGAGCTGACCTGCGCATCCTGCAACCCGTCCGGCGCCAGGCCAAGAGCTGTGCCGTTGCGTAGACCCTACGGGGAGACCGGTAGCTCGCCGTTGCCGACGGACATGCTCGCCGCAGCATCGCTGCCCACCACCAACGACGGTCTCTACTCACCACGAGCTCTTTCAGACGATGGCGCGCGCCTCTACTTCGAGTCTGACGATGCGCTGGTGAAGGGGGATGCGAACGGAGTCCAAGATGTGTATCAGTGGGAGGCGTCAGGCTCCGGGAGTTGCGCCCAGCCCGGGGGCTGCGTGAGCCTGATCTCAACTGGATCGAGCGGAGCGGCGTCGGAGTTCGTCGACGCCAGTCCAGATGGGCGTGACGTCTTCTTCCTCACCGCGAGCAGCATCCATCCAGACGATCGCGAAGCGGTCGATCTCTACAACGCACGCGCGGCTGGCGGGATACCGACCTCCAGCCTTTCGGTCCCGTGTACGGGCGACGAGTGTCAACCCAGCGGCCCCGCGCCGCCCATGGCGACGGAGTCGGGGAGCTCTCAGTTCCATGGATCCGGGAACCAAGCGGCTAGCGCAGGTTGCGACCGACTCAGACGTCAGGCAGGACGCCGGGCGCGACAAGCCGATCAGGCAGCGGTGCAGGCGCGGAAGGCGAAGAAGCGAGCCAAGAGAGCGAGCGGCGAGGCGGCGAAACGCCTCGGCCGGAAGGCCGCAGCGGCGACGCGGCGGGCACGTGTGAAGCGACAGCGTGCCGAACGTGGGAAACGGAAGCTGGCCCGATGCGAACGAGCGGTCGGATGACCCGCGTGAGATGCGTCGCAGAGAGCCGGCTGAACGGTGATCACCCGATGCCAATGGAGCACGAACCGCTAACGCGGAAGACGGAGGAAGCACTGTCTATGTCCCTTTTCGACTGGTTCCGAACCGGTAGTGGCTATGCCGTCCTCATGGCAGTTGCAGTCATCGCGTTGTTCGGCTCGACGGCCGGCCCCGCGTCGGCGCAGGAGTTCGGCCTTGAGGAAGTTGACGTGTCCTTCCTGAATCAGGATGGAACGCCGGCAACACAGGCGGGATCGCACCCGTTCGAGATGTCGACGTCGTTCACGGTGAACAACAACGGGATGTTGCCCGACGGTGCGATCAAGGACCTGCAGATCGAGCAGGCCCCGGGCTTCGTAGGTGATGCGGACGCCAACCCGCGCTGCTCGTTGGCGGACTTCTACGCCCGTCTCCCGGGTAGCGATCCCGGCTCGAACAGAACCTCGTGTAATGAGGAGAACACGGCCGTAGGTGTGGCTGCCGTTTGGGTTCCGCCGTTTACGTTCTACGTCCCGGTACTGAACCTCGAGCCCCCACGAGGTGTCGCTTCTCGCGTCGGGTTCGTCGTCATTGATGCGTTCACGATCGTCGATATCGGTGTGAAGCAGGGTGGACAGCACAACATCACCGCGTCGGCGAGAAACCTGTCGCAGGTACTGCCGATCATGAAGTCGGAGTTCCGACTTTGGGGTAATCCGTCCGACGCCGCACACGATCCGCTGCGCGGCCCGTGTGGTTTGAACGTCTCCGTCGACTTCTTCGAACCGACGTTCGTGTACACGAGCGGGCCATTCGGGTCGGACTGCCCGACGTCTGCTGGGAGCGATCCGTTCCTGACGCTGCCGACGAGCTGCACGGGTCCGGCTGAGTCGGTTTGGCACGCGGCCCCCTGGGAGGACCCCGACGCATGGTTGAGTGGCAGCGTTCTAACGCATGACGGTGGAAGTCCCCCGACGCCGCTGGGCTTCTCGGGTTGCGAGAGCCTCGGCTTCACCCCGGAGGTGTCGTCGGCGCCGTCGATCACCAACGCGGATTCTCCGACGGGGTTGGACTTCGAGATCGAGTTCGACCAGGATGGGCTGACCAGCCCCAACGGACTGGCGCAGAGCACCATTGATCGAGCCGTCGTGTCCTTACCCGAGGGAGTCTCAGCGAATCCCTCGCTGGTGAACGGTCTCGCTACCTGCTCACCCGACGAGCTCGAAAGCGAGCAGCTCGAAGGCCCGGCGAGCAGCGGCTGTCCCGCTGCCTCGAAGATCGGCACCGTCGAGGTCGATACCCCGCTGCTGGGGAACAAGCTGGGCGGAGTGATCTACATGGCCGAGCAGGACGATCCGGCGACGACCCAGCCTGGCGCTGAGAATCCGTTCGATTCGCTGCTGGCCTTCTACATCGTGATCAAGGATCCGATCAGCGGGACCCTGGTCAGGATTCCGGCGGAAGTTCAGCCGGATCCGGAGACCGGGCAGCTGGTGACTACCGTCGACGACGTTCCCCAGATCCCGTTCAGCAAGTTCTACTTCCATTTCCGAGGGGGCACGCGGGCACCGTTGGTCAACCCGCCGACTTGTGGGATCTACGAGATCACCACGGAGCTGACACCGTCGACCGCGGTCGACCCCGACAACCCGAGCGATGATGAGATCGTCTCGGAGAAGAGCTCCTTCGTCGTCGATGAGGGGCCGAACGGTGGGCCCTGCATATCCGGCGATCCCAGCAAGGCGGGTGATGTGGCTGATCGAGCGGCGCGCCCCTTCGGTCCCGAGATGTCCGCCGGCTTGGAGAACGCATCAGCGAGCTCCTACTCCCCCTTCAGCCTGAGACTGTCTCGTCCCGAAGGCGATCAGGAGCTGTCAGCTCTGAGTCTGGAGATGCCCGAGGGCGTAACGGCCAAGCTCGCCGGGGTGGACAGCTGCTCCGACAACGTCCTGAGCGCAATCAGCCAAGGCGAAGGCACGGGAGCAGCCGAGAACGCATCTCCGAGCTGCCCCACCAACTCTCAGGTCGGCACAGCCACAGTCGGTGCCGGAGCGGGCTCCAACCCCTACTACGTCCAAACCGGCAAGGCCTACCTGGCCGGCCCCTACAAGGGCGCCCAGCTCTCGTTGGCGGTCGTGGTCCCTGCCTTGGCGGGTCCCTTCGACCTCGGAACGACCGTGGTCAGAAGCAAGCTAAACGTCGACAAGCGCACCGCCCAGGTCTCAGTCGAGAGTGATCCGCTTCCGCAGATCCTCCACGGCATCCCCCTGAAGCTCCGTGACGTCAGGATCAACGTCGACCGCGAGGGCTTCATGAAGGCACCGACCGACTGCTCGGAGAAGCAGATCAACGCGGAGGTGCAAGGAAGCCACGGCAAGAGCGCCAGTCTCACCAACCGCTTCCAGGTAGGCGACTGCGCAAGCCTCGGCTTCAGCCCGAAGCTCGACCTCAGCTTCGGCAACGCCAAGAAGAACACCAAGCCCAACGCCCACCCACCCCTGAACGCCAAGCTGTCGTTCAACGAGAACGACACCAACATCAGAAGCGTCGAGGTGGCTCTACCGCAGGGACTCCTGCTCGACCAGGAACGCCTAGGCCGGATCTGCAGCCGAGCCAACTACCAAGCCAACACCTGCCCCGAGGAGTCAAGGGTCGGCTACGCCAAGGCAACGACGCCGCTCCTCGACGACCCAGTCGAAGGCCCTGTCTACCTGAAGGCGTCGGACAACCCGTTGCCCGACCTGGCAGCGGACCTGAACGGCCAGATCGACGTAGACCTGTTCGGCAAGATCGATCAGAAGCTCAACAAGAAGGGCCTCAATCAGATCAGGAACACCTTCGACATCGTTCCTGACGTCCCGGTGAGCTCATTCCGGCTGACCCTGGACGGTGGCAACGACGGCCTGCTGGTCAACAGCCGCAACATCTGCAACTCCAAGTCGGCTCAGAAGCTCTCGATCGAGATGCAGGCTCACAACGACATGAGCCTCTCGGAGAAGCCGCTGATCGGCTCGGCCTGCAAGCAGATCAACAAGAAAAAGGCAGCCAAGCTCAACAAGCAGGCGAAGAAGCTCCTCGCCAAGGCGAAGAGCACCAAGAACAAGAAGAAGGCCAAGCAGCTGCGCAAGCAGGCACGCAAGCTGAAGCAGCAGGCCAGGCAGCTGGGGCGCTGAGATGGGTGCCCCGGCAAGGCGATCCGGGGGGCGAGGAACCAAGACCCAGCCAGGGAGCCGGCGGATGTCGGCTGACAGCCGCGCCCCCGACCGCTCACCCCGCGAGCGGGGCGGGGGCGCGCTGCCCGCAAGGCCGGGAGGGCTGCCCAAGCCCCCCCAGGGCCACGGCGGGATCCGGATCAAGTCAAGCCGCAGCAAGCCGCGAAGCGAAGGCGCACCCCACTACTCGACCGCCAACGCCAAGCAGAGGATGCTCGATGCTGCGGGCGACGCCGCCGAACGGCGCGGCTACGAGTCACTGCGGATCTGCGACATCACCGATCCGACGGGCGTCACCCGCCAGGCCTTCTACGCCCACTTCCGCGACAAGCGCCACTGCCTGGCCGAGGTCGTCGACCCACGCCTTGCCGCGATCGAGCGGATGGCGGCCTCCGCGCAAGCTGAGCAGCCAGACTGGGCAGCCCACGTCATGCACGCGGTCGACGAGGCGATCTGCGAGCGCTTCTCCTCCCCCGACGGGACCAGGGGCAGGCTCGTCGCAGCGATCACCGAGATGCTGTGCGAGAGCGAGTCGCTCAACAAAGTCAAGATCGGAGCCCTGGTCAAGCGCGCCCGCGTCCCCCAGGGAGACTTCTACCGCCAGTTCTCCGGCAAGCGCGAGTGCTTCGCAGTCGCCTACGAGGTGATGCTGGATCAGGTGGCTGGCGAGATCCGTGAGTCGCTCGGCGAGGAGCGGACCACTCCGCTGCTGCTCCGATCCCTGGGCGAGACCGTGGCTTCCGACCCGGTCAGGCTGCGCCTGCTGGTGATCGAGGCCAGCCATCTCCCGGATCTCGAGAGCGATGAGCTCGCCGGAGCTTGGCGTGGGTCGTTGGCCGAGCGCCTCGGCGAGCTCCTCGGCGGTGCCCAGGACGTGGATCAGGACGACCCTCAGATCTATCTCGCTGCCGCCTCGGTGGTCGAGGTGATCCGCTCGGCGACCGCGGCCGGGGAGATCGCCGAGCTTCCCGCTCAGCTGGAGGGGCTTACCTCGGTGTTGGCGGCGCTGGGTGGAGCGGGGGACGACACGCAGTCATTGCTGGCGGCGTAGGGAGCGTCGGCGCCAGGTCGGTCCCGCCTCTTGTTGCCGGACTATCCCTCGCCGTCGGGGGATCGCCGAAGTGGTGCTCGAAGTCCCCGGGCAAGCGGTTCCCGCCCCCTTTCCAGGGCTCGGGCCGGCAGGTACCCTGGCGCGACGATCACCGAGCTTCTCGTCGTTCAGCACGTTCCCTGGGAGGGACCACACGAGTACGAAGCCGATCTCATCCGCCGCTCGACCGCCGGCTTCGAGGCGTTCGCCGATCTGGCAGCGCTGGTCGCCGCAATCGAGTAGATGTCGTTCCGCTGCCGTCTCGGAGTGGGCGATCGACGTCAGGTCGCTTCGAACGGATCCACGGCTGTAATGCCATCGAAGCGCCTGAAATCACGGTCGCGGGTGTAGATCGTCCCGACGCCGTGCTGACGCATCAAGGTAGCCAGATGGCCATCGGGTACACCGTTGCCGCGGTCCGATTTGTTGCGGGTCGCCAGATACAGGTCCCAGAAGCCGTCGTCCTCGCCGGGTGAGCGGACATGGGGGAGTGACAGCAGCGCGCTTATGTTGGCCCCTGCTTCGCCGGGATCGAGAGGTCTGGGCAGGATGGAGGGGTGCGTGACGACTCTCAGGTACCCCATGATCGTGGGCCAGAACAGATAGGCGATCTCAGGGCCGGCGGCTAGGTCTTCGAGAAGCTGCCTGGCGGCGGGGTGGACGGGGTCACCTTCGTTGGAGGCGTAGATGAGGACGTTCGCATCGACCGTGAAGCTCACTGGTCGAGCAGCCTGTTGAGTGCTTCCTTGTCCTCGAGGTCGACCGCGGGCCTACCGAGGTCGCGACTCACCCACGAGAACGATTGCGGCTTCGGCTTGCTTTCCTCGCGCAGCCCCCGGGCGAGAAGCTGAGAGGCGAGCTCCCCGATCGATTTGCGCTCACGCGCGCTCCGTTCACGTAGCTCGCGCATCACGGATGGGTCGAGGTTCAGCGTCGTCCTGGCCATGATGCGTGATGCTAGCAAGCATCGCACCGCGCATCATGCCGCTCCTTGCGAGGGGAGTACACGTATGGCGGAGACGACTGCTGGCGGCGTAACCGCGACCATCGGCCCCACGGGCGTCGGTGAATGCCAGACCTCAGATCGTCGCTAGGCCACCTCGTACTCGGCCACCGACGCTTCCAGGATCAACTCGCTCAGGTCCTCCCCTGGACCGTCGCCGCGGAAGGCGAGCAGAGACTCGCGGTCCCGCCAACGCTCGAAGACGTTCACGCGCTCGGGGTCGAGTGGATCGGCGGACACGGCGAAGTCCAGGCAACCACCCGTGGCCCGCGCTGTCGCGACGGCCGCGGCGGATCGGGAGACGAAATCGTCTCTGTCCTCTTGCCGCACCCGGATGTGCCCCGCGACGAAGATCACCGCGAGCAGCGTAACGGCGGATCGCCGGCAGCCGTGGTCGAGCAGGTAACGCTCGAGTTTGCGCAGCTTCACGCCACGATGAGGTGAAGAAGCTCTCGCTGACGATGTTCGCCGGGTTCAGGCGAGAGCATCAGGGCGATCCGTTCCGCGCCACTCGGCTATCCCCGCTCAGGGCAGCGTTGCCTTCACCGCCGAGCCCCACACCAGCGGTTCGACGATCGCGGGAGCCTTCGGGACCTTGCCGTGCTCGACGTCGTCCAGCTTCAAGGAGGAGGCGGCGATGTTGGCGACCGTGTCCCGGTTGCAGCGGCAGCCGTGGCCGATCGCCTTCCAGGGGCGCATGAGCCGGTCCTGCCAGCGGGCGACACCGGGGTCGTCGGAGCGAACGTGCTCCAGGAACAGCAGCTGTCCGCCGGGCTTGAGGACGCGATCGATCTCGGCGAGCGTGGCCGCCGGGTCATCGACTGTGCAGAGGACGAGGGTGCAGACGACCGTGTCGACGCTGTCGTCGTCGGTCGGCAGGCGGTCCGCAGGAGTCTCGATCACGGTGATGGGAGGGCCGTCATCCGGGCGGGCATCGAGCTTCTGCCGCAGCTGCCGGGCCATCGGCTCGAACGGCTCAGTCGCGATCAGCTCGGTGACCGCGTCTCCGTAGTACGGGAGGTTGAGGCCGCTGCCGGCGCCGATCTCGACCGTCCGACCACCGGCGCGGCCGACGATCTCACGGCGACGCTCCCGCAGGCCGGCATCCTCGCTCGCCGCCAGCATCCGCTCGTAGAGCGCCGCGAAGACGCGACCCCAGGTGGCGTCGTAGATCGACCTGATCACCGCACACCCGCCGTCGCATTGGCGACCAGCTCCGCCAAGTCCGCCGTCGTCTGCTCCCAGCTCAGCTCCTCGGCTCGCCGTCGTGCTCCCGCCGCCAGCTCCGCCCGCAGGCCCGGATCGGCGAGCCGCTCAATCGCGGCGGTAAGCGCCGGCACGTCCGGCGTGTAGCCGGTGATTCCCGAGCGAGGTACGCGATGGAGGTCGGGGATCCCGGGAACGAGCAACCCGTTCACCCCGTCGATCACGATCTCGTTCATCGGTGGATTGTCGTTGGTGACGATCGGCACTCCAAGCGCGGTCGCTTCATAGAGGTGAAGGCCGAGTCCCTCCCAGCGCGAGGGCGCGATGCAGACGTCGGCCGAACCGAACATCGCCATGTAGTCGGCGTGCGAGAGATCCGCGGTGATCAGCTCGATCCGCCGGTCGACCTTCCAGCCCAACCACCGAGGCAGGGGCAGCCGCGACCCACCCCGGATCATCCGCTCGACCCGCTTCGCCTGCCGCTCGACCTGCGCCTTGATCAACAGCCGAAGCGAGTCCCCCTCGGCCGCCCTAAACGCCTCGATCGTCTCCGCCAACGGCTTCCGCTTGCTCATGTACCCGCCAGGGAACAAGAACCGAACCAGCGAATCCTCTCTCCCACCCAACTCTGCGCTCTCGCCCCTGCTTCCAGTATCGGAGGGCAACCGGGGTCCCCCGGACGGAGGCGTGGACGGATCGGCGCCAGCCGAGCCCGACCCCGAGCCGACGGAGGAGGCCCCGGCAGTCATCTCGCCCCTGCTTCCAGTATCGGAGGGCAACCGGGGTCCCCCGGACGGAGGCGT
>CAZXKG010000075.1:0-13421 GCA_964641695.1 uncultured Conexibacter sp. | reverse complement strand
ACGTCGAAGGTGTTCCTGATCTGGTTCAGGCCCTTCTTGTTGAGCTTCTGATCGATCTTGCCGAACAGGTCGATGTCGATCTGGCCGCTCAGGTCCGCTGCCAGGTCGGGTAGGGGGTTGTCTGATGCTTTGAGGTAGACGGGGCCCTCTACTGGGTCCTCTAGGAGAGGGGTCGTTGCCTTGGCGTAGCCGACTCGGGATTCCTCGGGGCAGGTGTTGGCTGCGTAGTTGGCTCGGCTGCAGATGCGACCGAGCCTCTCCTGGTCGAGCAGGAGTCCCTGCGGTAGGGCTACCTCGACGCTTCTGATGTTGGCGTCGCCCTCGTTGAAGGAGAGCTTGGCGTTCAGGGGTGGGTGGGCGTTGGGCTTGGTGTTCTTCTTGGCCTTGCCGAAGCTCAGGTTGAGCTTGGGCGAGAAGCCCAAGGATCCGCAGTCGCCTACCTGGAAGCGGTTGGTGAGAGTGGCTGTCGCTCCGTGGCTTCCTTGGGCCTCTGCCCCGACACTCATCTCCTCGCAGTTGGTCGGGGCGATCGTGAACTCGGGGCGATCCATGCGGATCCGCAGGTCGCGGACTCGCAGGGGGATGCCGGAGTTGATCTGGGGGATCTCGTCGCTGATCACCGTGAGCTGAGCTGTTCTTGGGTCTACGTGGATCCCTGCTCTGACCGAGATGTCGTCCAGGTCGAAGGGGCCGGCGATCACGGGCTCTTGGATCACCATCGACAACGGGGCACCCTTGTAGGGGCCGGCTAGGTAGACCGAACCTGGGTTCTGGGTCGTGTAGAAGGGGCTTGGGCCCGCTCCTGCTCCTGCCAGCTCGGTGCCGATGCGGCTCTGCTCGGGGCAGTTGTTGGCCTGGATGTTCTGCTCTGAGCAGTAGGGGATGCCGGCTAGCTTGGCGGTCAGGCCCTTGGGCGGGGTGACCGTGGTGGAGAGGATCTCCTGGTCTCCGTCATCTCGGGTGAGCTGGAAGATGAAGGGGGAGTGGCTGCCGGCTACCGGGTTGGTGACGCCTGCCTTCATCTTGGGGTTGAAGGGGCGGGATGCGAGATCGGCCGGATTGCCGGGCTTGGTCGAGTCGCCCGCCTTGCAGGGGCCTCCGTCTGGCGCCCTGTCGATGGTGAAGGAACTGGTCTGGGTGATGACCTCGTCGGGGCGTGCCCAGGGGGTGAGCTTAGTGACGATGTCGTAGCTACCGCAGGTGGATGGGGTTACCAGCGGAGCGCGGCTGCCAGCCTTGAACGAGACGTTCATCTTTGAGAACGGCAGCTGAGGGTTGTCGTCGAAGGTGGCCGTGATCTGACCCGAATCCTCATCGGGCTCCACCTTGCCGGGGAGCTTGATCGTGATTCCCCGTTCTTCGCTCTCGGCGACGATGTAGAGCGCGAGCAGCGAGTTGAACGGGTTTGTCCCCTGCTCGGCCAGGTAGACCGAACCCGATAGCGTCTCGTCAAGAACCGGAGTGTCGACTTCGATCGTCCCGATCTTCGAGCTATCCGGGCAAGCGACGTCAGCGTTGCTGTCGAGACCGATCTCGTCCTCCGAGCAGGCGTCGAGACCATTCGCCGAAGACGGGTTGACGGCCATCCCCTCCGGGAAGGTCATCTTCACGTCCTTGAGATGCGAGCTAGCCAAGCCGTCGGGATTGTTCAATCCCTGCTGAGGGACGCTGATCTCGATGTCGACTCCAGACGGGCTGTCTGCCCGACGAGTCGTCGGCTGGCTCTCGGCGCTCGGCGAGAACGGAACCACCGCGCAGCCGCCAGGGCCTCGAGGTGGTCCCCAGGTTCCAGCGTCTGCCGGGTAGCCGGGAGGCTCGTGCGACTCTAGGCTGCGGGAGTGCCATGCCGGATCACTCAGATCCGGACGACCGTCGGCCAACCGCGCGCCCGGCTCGTTCCAGGAAGAGCTGTGCATGGTGGTTGTCAGGCCCGTGCCTTCCGCGGTGCAGGAGGTCGGGTTGCTCAGGTAAGCGACCGGCGTCATGTCAACAGAGGTCGGACCAATCTGCGTGCCTGGAGCGCCAGGACATACGCCAGTAGTCGAGGGAAAGCCGAAGGTGCCTATCCGACAACGCTGGCTGTCGTGGCTCTCGTCCCAAGGCACACCCCAGATGGTCACCTCGCTACCCCAAACGCGAAGCGCCGCAGGGACGTTATCGCTGCTGACAGTAAGGGCGTATTGCTCCTCCGCGCGGAGGGAGGCGGACAGAAAGACAGGAGTACCTGCGACGAGGAAACCGAAGCGAGCCGCCTGCCCGGGGGCGGGCTTCATCTGGAAGAGCGGGAGCATCCATCCTGGCTGGATGTTCTCAACGTTAAGCCTCAGTCGGACGACGCCGACCTGTGAGGCAACCGGACACTCAGGGTCCGCAACGATGAGGAGGCTCGTGGCACCTTTGCCCAGTAGCTGCAGCGTGGAGCATTCGGGAACTGCCGTGGGATTGCCCACGATGCCAGCGGGAAGGTCGACCACAACGTCCCTGATGTCGGCGTCAGGAGCTTCCGCAAGTCCCGGGGGCAGAGGCATGCCAAACAACGCTTCAAGACTCGTGTCGTCGTGGCGGTTGACGGTGAAGCTGTTCGTATATGACCATGGGTGCGCGGCAGCCTGGGTTGAAGCCGAATTGTCTTCATTCAGGGTCGCGACATCGAAGTCGTCAATCCCGAAATCAGCACCGGCAGTCGCGGAGGCTCCAAACAAGATCATGAAACCTGCGATACATCCGACCAGGACTTTCGAGACTCGGGACACTGGTTTGGCTCCTCTTTGGGGGATCTGGGCTGTATGGCTGTGTCTTGGGTGCGAGGTGGAGCTCACGACTTCCTCCTGCACTGGGCGGCGCTCTGCTTAGCCTTCTTGGCTTTCCTCGTCGCCTTCTTGGCCTTCTTCTTCAGGCGCTTGGCCCTCTTCCCAGGCGCCTCCCTGGCCTTCCTCTTAAGCGCTCTAGCTTTGTCGACAAGCTTGGCGACTCGTCGGTCCTCCGCCGCGCAGCTCGACTCAGCGCCTGTATTTCCCGGGCCTGTGTAGCTTCCGCTGCCGGGATCATCACCAGCTGGCGGAGCGACGGGCTCTTCCTGGCATCCGTCACCGTTACAGGGGGTTTCGAGCACCGGGTTTTGGGTGGCAAACCCACCGTCGACGCGTGCCGCATAGAGATCGGCGGCGTGGTCCGTGTCGATACCAACTAGCTGCTCACGGGTCGTGAAGTAGACCGTGCGGCCGTCGGAAGTGGCGTTCATGAACCAGGAATCGGAGTCGTCCTGACCTGAGGTGAGCAGGTGATGCTCGTCACTGTCGACGCCGTACTGATAGACGTCGTAGCGACCGTTCACATCCTCCGGTACCAAGGCCTCTTCAGTCGAGAAGAAGACCAGGGAGCCGTCGTCCGTGATCGAACGGTTGAGGTCGGTCGGCGGCTTGAAGAACGCACCCGCTTGGATGTTGGCTGTCGACACGGCGTCGTTGGTTGGAGCAGCACCGGTCGGGTTGCACGAAGCGCAGCTGAGCTGATCGGACGCGAAGTCGTAGACGTATATCTGGGCACAGAAATCGGTCATCGCGGATAGCTGGTACTCGCATTCCTCACCCAGAGCGACGTGTGTGTCGTAGCCAACAGATCCTTGCGGCATGGTCGACGCGAAGGTTGCGTAGCGTCCATCGGGCGAGAATCTGAACGTGTTGGAGCCGGTGATGGTCGAGCTGTTAGAAGGACCAGCTTCCCCCACATGAATGTTCCCAGCTCTCGTAGCTTCGTCGGCAACCAGCCTCGACTCGCCTTCGTGCCAGACATAGATGCCAAGCGCCTGACCGGGATTCTGAGACAAACCGGGGGGCACCGGGGTACCGGAGCTGGGACTACCCAGGAAGTAGACGAAGTCGCCGTCATCGCTGACGCCGATGATCCTCAACCCAGGGCTGACGCCCATGCCCAGGTCTTCGCCATTTGAGATCAGACTCAGGCGCTGGCCAGACGGCGCATCCAGATCGGCTCTATAGATGTCGAACGTCGAGTTCTCATCAGCATCGATCATCTTCTCCTCGGTCACGAAGAAGACCGCGGATCCATCACCTAGTGCCCACTGGAACATGGCCGGCTTCGATCCAGCCGGGTCAGGATCTGGGCTGCCTGCACACGGGTCCTGAGTGGCGCAGTCGGTACGCTCGGAGATGTTGACCTGCGCGGTTGTTGTGCCGGAGTCTCGGTAGTAGAGAGTCCCGGCGATCTGATGACCCTCGACTCCTATGCCGATGCCACTCGGCCAGATGTTTACATCGCTGAAGGGGGTGGCCGTGAAGAAGATGCGGGAGCCGTCGTCGGAGATCGAGTTAGCTACTGGGCCGTGATGTGCCCGATCAACATTTGAGTCGACGCCTCCACCGGCGCCGTTACCGGCGGCGGCGCCATCGACAGCGATGCACGGTGGTGAGCCACACTCGCTGTCCGGCAGTACCCCAACGTAGCGGAGCTGATTGCTCTCGGCCAGCCACTCGTAGAGCTTTGGGTTCGTCGTCCCAGTGGTCTCGCCGGTGAGGTTCTGGTGCGACTCGAAGATGATGTGCCTGAAGTCATCGGAGGCGCCTGCGTAGGCAAGGCCACGATAGTCCGACGGCTCTGGAAGCGGAGAGGCGCACCCGGGACACGGGGAAACGAGCTTGAGATCATTGCTCCCGGACAGCAGGTCGCTGCCGAGGTAGAGGTTGCTTGCCTTCTCGACGTTGGGATCCTCGTCATCGAGCCCGTTCGGCGCGAAGAAGACACCCTTGGACAGGTCCGGCGCAAACGCCCCCTGCCAGCTCGGCCTGTAGCCCGCTTCGAACAACTGAGGGATAACTGGGGTCTGGATAGCAGGGGTTATCGGATGGGTGTTCCAACCCGTGGAAGATCGGCGAGCCATGTACTCGGACCCCCATGCGCTGACCCCCTTTGCTCCGGCGAATCCCCCCAGCGACGCGAACATCACCGCGGAACCACCCGCCGATGCCCTAACACGCCACGAACTCGCGGATATGTCATGCCCAGCCTTGTCCGGTGGCGAAACAAGCTCCCAGGCACGATCGTTCGGCAGAAATCCCTGACCGGGAAGATCTCCAGAGCTCTGAGCGGAGGCCGAAGGCGCAGCGCGGAGGACGAGAAGGGCTACGGCGAACAATCCGGCCACCATGATCAGGGCGAAGATCAGCTTCGGCACATGGGTGGGCAGGGGCACACTGCGTTCTTCAGCCCTGTACTCGTCGCGAGCGTCCACGCGGGGCCGCGTGAGCGTGCCCGCGAACGCTCGACGGATGCTGGCGAGAGGACTATGGGATGCGTTCACCGTGTCTCCTTGTGGATAGGAGCCATGCGGTGAAGCGCTGCTTCGAGCCGCATAACTTCTTAATCAAGTTCATGTAGGCCCAGAAATGGCTTGAACAAGGGGACTGTGAGGGGGGCGCGCCTCCCACACGTTTTTGAGACCGTGCGGAGGGCTGTGAGATCACGCAGCGGTGAAATGACCTGTACGCAGCTGGTCCAACCTGCTGGTGAAGGAAGTCACAGAGGCACCAGCACAGCCAGCGACCCCATGTGATGCACGACGAAGTACTACGCGGCGATCAATTCCACTCGATGTACGTGCCGTTTCCCAGATGAGACCCGAGGACGATCAACCCGCGCGGTTGGGGGTTGCACGCGATGGACAGCGCCGTCTATAGTGCCCCCGGCTCGCAGGGTCAGGAGAGCTTCGAGACAGCTTCAAGCCGTCATCGAGATCATCAGACCCGGTGGAGGTGGAGCTCAGATCGTGATGATCGGGCTGCCTCGGAGCCGGAGAGAGACCACCGCCGTGAACACCGCGTTCTACGGCACCCCGACAACTTGATTAAGAAGTTGTCGGAGCAGATTTACGCGTCTCTTCGGTGCACGGGGCCACCTCAACTCGGACCGGGATTTGCGCCCGTCTTGAGCACAAACCTTGGTCCCTAGAACGCCTCGTACAGCTCCTGCAGCTCGCCGGCCAGCGGGCCGTCGAAGGCCTCGGCGATCTCGTCGAGCTCCCAGCTTGGCCGGTTCAGGACCGCCACCTCTCGCGGGTGGCTCCAGAGCGCGAGCTTCATCCCGTTGAAGGTGATGATCTGGCCGTTGATCTCGCGCGAGCGGTCGTCGGCGAGGAAGACGGCGATCTTCGCTACCTGCTCGGGATCGCCGAGGCCGAAGTCGGCGGCGGTCGCGTCCGGGCCGCCGTTCTCCCGACCCTCGGCGATCAGCCGCTCCGCCAGCCCTGCGGTCATGTCGGTGAGCGCGATCGGCCAGATCGCGTTTACGCGGATGTCGTAGCGCGCCAGCTCGCGAGTCCAGGTGCGGGTCATTCCCGCGACGGCTGCCTTGCTGGCACCGTAGTTCGTCTGCCCGACCCCGCCCTGGAAGGCGGTGTTGGAGACGACATTGACGATCGTCCCGCCTCCCCCGCCCTGGCGCATCGCCGTCGCGGCGAGCTTGCCGCAGGCCCAGGTTCCGCGGAGGTTGACGGCGATCACGTCGTCGAACTCCTCCTCGCTCATCTTCATCAGGGTCCGATCGCGGGTGATGCCGGCGTTGTTGAGCAGATGGTCGATCCCGCCGTACGCATCGACGCAGCGGCCGATCAGCTCCTCACACACCGCGTAGTCGGCCACCGAGCCAACCACCACCTCACAGCGGACTCCGTGAGCAAGGACCAGATCGCGCGTCGTCGCGAGCGTCTCGGCGTCGCGCCCGTTGACGACGACGTCCGCGCCGTTGGCGGCGTAGGCGACCGCCGCAGCCCTCCCGATCCCCCTGGACGCCCCGGTGACGACCACGCGCTTGCCCCCGAGACATCCATGCCCAGGCTCGCTCATCGAAGCGGCTCTCCCCAGTCGATGTCCTCGCGCAGGGCCTTCTTCAGGATCTTCCCGCCCGGGTTGCGCGGCAACGGATCCTCGCTGACCGCCAGGTACTGCGGGACCTTGAAGTCGGCGAGGCGCCCGCGGCAGTACTCGACCACCTCCTCAGCCAGGACCTCGCGCCCGGCCAGCGGAACGACCACCACGCCCACCTTCTCCCCCATCATGTCGTCGGGCACGCCGATCGCCGCGGCCTCGGCCACGCCGGGCGCCGCCGAGACCACGTTCTCCACCTCGACCGAGTAGACGTTCTCCCCGCCCCGGTTGATCATGTCCTTGACCCGGTCGACGATGTAGAGCAGGCCGTCGTCGTCGATCCGGACCAGGTCGCCGGTCCGCAGCCACGGCCCGATGAACGCGTCGGCGTTGGCCTCCGGGCGCTGCCAGTAGCCGGAGACCACGTTGGCTCCGCGGACGAGCAGCTCCCCCACCCCGGTCTCGGGATCGGGTTGATGGAGCGCGAGATCGACCGACGGCATCGCGAAGCCGACCGAGTCGACGTGTTCCTCGGTTTCCTCGTGCGGGAGGAAGGAGGTCATCGAGCAGGTCTCGGTCAGGCCGAAGCCGTTGCCGACGCGCGCGTTCGGGAAGCCCTCCTGGATCGCGCGGACCAGCTCGGTCGCGATCGGCGCCCCCCCGTATAGAGCCCAGCGGGCGCTGCTCAGGTCGGCGTCGGCGAAGCTCGGATGCCGAAGCAGCGCCTGGTAGATCGCGGGGACGGTGATCACCAGGTTGATCCGGTGCTTGCCGACCGCCTCCAAGATGAGGTCGAGGTCGAGCCCACGGACCATGATCTCGACCCGGCCGCCGAGCTCGAGCAGTGGCAGCAGCTGGCTGTTGCAGCCGGTCACGTGGAACATCGGGACCGAGACGAGGGTGCTCAGCTCGGAGCCCTCCTCGCGATCGATCCCGAGCATCCGGATCAGGTTCTCGGTGTTGGTCAGGAAGTTCCTGTGCGTGGTGACGGCCCCCTTCGGGAAGCCCGTGGTCCCGCTCGTGTAGAAGATCGCGGCGAGATCGTCAGAAGCAAGCTCGTCGTCGACGTAGGGCGCTGCGTCGGGCAGCTCCGCGCCCTCGCGGAAGCAGTACTTCGCGCCGGAATCGTCGAGGACGTAGTCGACTTCCGAATCGGCGAAGCGCATGTTCACGGGCACGACGACCGCGCCGCTCATCACGACCCCCCAGAAGGCTACGACCCAGTCGATGCCGTTGGGAAGCCTGATCGCGACGCGGTCTCCGCGCCCTATCCCGGTCTCCCGGAGTCCCCCCGCAACCCGGGCCGCAGCTCCCCAGAGCTCCACGTAGGAGAGCTCACGCCCTCCCAGCTCGACCACCGCCGTGGCGCCGTCGCGACGCTCGGTCGAGGCACGCAGCATCGCCACCAGCGACGGCGGACGATCCGTATAACGGCGGATGCCGCGGTCATCCCGCTCCACCCCACCGGCGGGGAACGGGTTGCGGCCGCGCGGTGCCGGCTCGATCTCCTCGACCGGGGCAGGCCGGACGCGCAGCGGAGGATCTGCCCCGTCGCCCTTCCCGGCGCCCTCGGCCGGTCCGTCGATCATCGCCCGCAAGCGGCTCACCTCCTGGTCTCTTCCCGTCGCGCTTCTCCTTGCGTGGATGCTGAAATATAGCCCATGACCAAACGGCCGGTTGGCAAGCGGTTAGACTCAACCTCGGCGACCGACCGAGGAGGAGAGCCGATGGCCGCACTCAGCGCCGACGACCGCTTCGAGATCCAGGATCTCTACGCGCGCTACGCCTTCCACTACGACCGGGGCGAAGCCGCGGAGTGGTCGGGGCTGTTCACACCCGACGGCTCGTTCGGGCGCGCCGGGGAGGAGCCCGTCCGCGGGCGAGCGGAGCTGGAGCGCTTCGTCGTCGAGAACCTCAGCGCCAACCCGGGCGTCACCCACCACACCTCGAACGTGCTCGCCGAGCCGAACGGACCCGATCGCGCTCGTGGCGAGGCCTACGCCCTGGTGATCCGCGTCGACGAGGAGGGCGCGGTTCGACTCCGCAACGTCGGCGCCTACGAGGACGAGCTCGTCCGCACCGAAGACGGCTGGCGATTCGCCGCCCGGGTGTTCACGTCCGGCCTGCCCACCGAGTCGATCGACTCGCTGCTGGTCGAATCCCCACGGCTGAGATTCAGAACGAGCGCGGGAGCCCGAGGCTCTCGCCAATGAAGTTGCGGCCCATCTCGTTCGAGATCGGGGCGATCCGGTAGAGGCGCATGTCGCGCCAGTAGCGCTGCATGTCGAACTCGGTCGAGTACGCGTAGCCGCCGAGCACCTGGATCCCGCGGTCGGCGCCCGAGACGCAAGCCTCGGAGGCGACCACCTTCGCCATCGTCGACTCGACCGCGCACGGCCGGCCCTGCGCCTGCAGCCAGGCGGCGCGGTAGGTGTGCAGGCGGGCGGTCTCGAGGCCGATGCTGGTCTCGGCGATCATGTGCTGGATCGCCTGGAACTGGCCGATCGGCTTGCCGAAGGCCTGCCGCTCCTGCGCGTACTGGAGCATGTCCTCGAGCACTCCGGCGAGCGCGCCGCAGCAGTCCGCGGCGACCATGATCCGCTCCGAGTTGAGCGACTCGACCAGCATCCGCCAGCCCTGACCGGGCTCGCCGAGCACGTCCTCGTCGGGGACGAAGACGTCGTTGAGCTCGACCTCGCAGCTGCCCAGCGAGCGCATCCCCAGCTTCGGGATCGGCGTCGCCGTGATCCCCTCGGCCTTGGCGTCGGCGAGGAAGATCGTGATCCCCCTCGACGGCTTGCCCTCGACGTCCTCGGTCCGGGCGACGAGCAGCAGCCGGTCGGCTACATGCGCGAACGTCGACCAGATCTTCGCCCCGTTGACGAGCCAGCCGCCGTCGACCTTCTTCGCCCGGGTCCGCATCGCGCCGAGGACGTCGGTCCCGCCGCCCGGCTCGGTCAGCGAGATCGCCCACATCTGCTCGCCGGCGGCGATCTTGGGAAGCATCCGCTCCTTCTGCTCCTCGGAGCCGAAGTTGCCGACCGCCTTGATCCCGGCGAACGCGGTCACACCCCAGATCCAGAGCAGTCCGGCCATCGTCCGGGAAAGCTCCTCGGCGAGGATGATCTGCTCGAGGATCCCGCCGCCCTGACCGCCGTAGCGCTCGTCGATCCCGATCGCGTTGAGCCCGTTGCCGGCGACCTTCTCCCAGAGGTCCCAGGGGAACTCCTCGCGGGCCTCGACCTCGCGGCAGTAGTCCTTCGGGAACTCCTTGTTGGCGAGATCCCGCATCGTCTCGCGGAACATCTGCTGCTCGTCGGTGAAGTCGAATCCCAGACCCGCGGCTGCGGGGGAGGCGCTCGTGTCGGCCAAAGGTCTCACTCTCCTCGGGCAGGGCAGCGCCCCACCGATCTCTATCAACCGGTTGGTAGAATAGTCGAAGGTTCGACCCCACCCGCGGCACTCCCGCCGCCGACCGAAGGAGAGCGAGATGCCCAGCGGCCCCCTAGCCCACATCTGCATGATCGTGGAGGACCTCGATATCGCGACCGAGGACTGGCGGAAGATCCTCGGGATCCTCGACCCGGGCCAGCTCGAGGAGCAGTACGTCCGCTACGAGGAGTTCGAAGGCGGCGACGATCAGATGAAGTGGATGACCTTCGTCTCCCACCACGGCGCCGAGATCCAGCTCATGCAGCCGGCCCCCGACACCCCGATCGGCAAGCGCCTCGCCAAGCACGGCGAGCACGTCCATCACATCTGCTTCACCACCGACGACGTCAAGGGCGCCGCCAGGAAGCTTCAGGACGCCGGACTCTCGGCCGACCCCGAGAAGGTCTTCAGCGACCCCGACATGCCCTGGCAGGAGTGGACGTGGCTACGGCCGGACTCCGCCCACGGAGTGATGGTCGAGATCGCCAAGCCGTACAAGGCGGTCAACGGCAAGTGGGAGGACGGAAGCGAGTAGTGGGTCGCGATCAGCTCGCAAAGGGGTCGATGACCTCGACCCCGGTCCGCAGTACGTCGTCGACGTTGCGGGTGACGAACACGAGGTCGAGTACGCGGGCGGTCGCGGCCAGGAGGCCGTCGACGACCGGCAGCGGATCCGGCACGCTCAACCTCCCCCACTCCTGAGCGATCGCGCGGTCTACTCCGACGATCCGCTCGCCGTGGAGCTCGACCAGGCGCTCCAGCCATCCGTCCAGCGCGCCCGCAGCCGCGAGGTCCCGTCGCCGGATGCTCTCCACGCCACGACGAAGCTCCCCGATCGTGAGCACGCTCAGGAAGATCGATTCCTCAGGGACACCGTCGAACCACTCGAGGACGGCCGGCGCGGCGCGCCCCCGCTTGCGTAGCTCGGAGATGACGTTCGTGTCGAGGAGGTGGCCCTTCACAGGTCGACCGGACGACCCATGTCGCGTGGTCGCTCGAAGTCCGAGTCCTCTCCCCCGCCCGGGATCTCGAGCAGGAGCTCCTTGAGGGACACGGGTGCCTTCGGCCGCAGGGCGTCGCGAAGGATCCTGCGGTGCTCCTCTTCCGCGGAGCGACCGTTTCGAGCCGCTCGGGCCTTGAGCCGTCGGACCACGTCCTCCTCGAGATTTCGAACGAGAAGCTGCGCCATGGGGATGATGATAGCTCTGCTATCACCCGAGCCTGGACGAATGCGTGCGGCCGGCGTCTCCTGCGGCTCCATACCACCTACAACCCCGGCGGCCTGGACCGTGCCCCCCCTGTGGTTCGGCGGAGCCTCAGGCCACCAGGCGCAAGCCTGGCTCCCGTGATCCCCGCTGCCCCATGAGATCGAAGACCGCGAGCTCGTCGGGAAGGCGTTGGAGCGAGCCGGTGAGCACCGCCGACCTGATCACCTCGAGCGCGCCTCCGGCGATCACGAGCACGTGCTGGGAGGTGGCCTCCCCACCGAGCTCCGCTGTGACGACACCGCGAAGAAGGTCCAGAAGAGACGACTGCGATGCAAGCGCGTTCTCCTCGTCCCTGCCGGGCAGATGAGGAGCTCCTAGAACGAGCAGCCGAGCACGGTCGGGGTCGGAGGCGATGGCCTTGGCGACAGTCTCGATCGAAAGATCCTCTCCGGCCTCGGAGCGAACCTCCCGCAACGCATCGGCGTAGATCCGCTGCAGGCAGCCACGCTTGCCCCCGTAGCGGCGGTAGAACTCGCCATGCCCGAGGCGAGAGACCTTGATCAGCTCGATGATGCGAAGGGCGTTGAAGCCACCGTCGGTAGAGATCGCCTCGGTGATCCGATCGCGCAGCCACCTCTCGGGCCCGTCGGTAGCGGGGTAGGTCGCGGCGAGGGTCCGGTCGATGTCGGTGAGCATGCGCTCGGCCCACTCCTCCTCCTGCTTGGAGCCCCGCATCGCCAGATCGGCGATCGCTCCGAGCTCGTCCGATGTTGCGACGGCAACGGCGTGCCGCTTGTTGGCGAAGTGGCCGTAGAAGGCCTGGTGGGAGATGCCGGCTTCGTTGGCGATGTCGGCGAGCCGGAGACGGTCGTAGCCTCTTTGCTCTGCGGTCTTCCGGGCGGCCTCGAGGATCTTCGGCTTGGCTGAGCGATTGGAGTAGCGGGGCGGCTCCGTAGAACCGCCCCCGCTTCTCCTCGGTGTTCTCCTCCTGATCGTCTCGGCGCGTGCCGACTTTCCCTTGCCCCCCGTGGCCTTGCTGGGGGCGCTCATGATCAGCGCCCCAGCTTCTTTGCTTGGCTCTGCAGCTTCTTCGCCTGCTTGCGTAGCTGCTTGGCCTTCTTCTTGTTGTTGGTGGCCTTCGCCTGGGCGAGGAGCTTCTTGGCCTGGGCCTTGAGCTTGCTCGCCTTCGACTTGTTCAGCTGCTTGCAGGCCGAGCCGATCAGCGGCCTCTCCGAGAGGCTCATGTTGTTGTGAGCGCTCATCGAGATGCTCACCTTCTGAGCCGACTTGGCGTTGCAGATGTTCCTGCTGTTGACGAGGAGGCCATCGTCTCCGCCGTCGAGGGTCAACTCGAAGGAGCCAACCGGGACATCGGGCACCACATCGAAGGTGTTCCTGATCTGATTCAGGCCCTTCTTGTTCTGCTTCTGGTCGATGCGGCCGAAGAGATCGATGTCGATCTGGCCGTCGAGGTCCGCTGCCAGATCTGGCAGCGGGTTGTCGGAGGCCTTCAGGTAGACCGGGCCTTCGACTGGATCGTCGAGCAGTGGGGTCGTTGCCTTGGCGTAGCCGACCTTGGACTCCTCGGGACAGGTGTTGGCTGCGTAGTTGGCTCTGGAGCAGATGCGGCCGAGGCGTTCTTGGTCGAGGAGGACGCCCTGCGGTAGGGCCACCTCGACCCTGCTGATGTTGGCGTCGCCTTCGTTGAAGGCGAGCTTGGCGTTCAGGGGTGGGTGGGCGTTGGGCTTGGTGTTCTGCTTGGCCTTGCCGAAGCTGAGGTTGAGCTTGGGGCCGAAGCCGAGGCTCGAGCACTCGCCTACCTGGAAGCGGCTGGTGAGGGTGGCGGTCGCTCCGTGGCTTCCTTGGGCCTCTGCCCCGACGCTCATCGGATCGCAGTTGGTCG